>NZ_JAPEPI010000005.1 GCF_026340305.1 Streptomyces sp. NBC_01381
GCGGGTACGTGACAATGCCGGGGCCGGGGCGCTTGTGCACGGGGAGGGTGCGCCGATGGGGGTATGTTCCGCGTGGCGTCTTGCAGGTCGCGGTGGTGCTTACCGGGGCCGGGAGGTGATGGCTGTCTCGAACTCCTGACCGTAGCTCACGGCAGGTCGGGGCGAGCGTCCAGAGGGGCTGGGCTCTGGTGGTCGGGGTGGGGGCGGGTCATGGGTTGCTGCGCGTGGGGAGTGTGCTGAACCAGCGCACGACCTTTGCTGTTGCCTTCACGTTTGAGCCGAGGTGTTGTGACTTCTGGTGGTCGGCGGTGCCGAGGTCGATGACCGGCACTCCGATTTCTCTTTCCTGGAAGGCTGCGGCGCAGTTGGCGGTGTTCTGGACGGTCGCCTGTTCGTCGCCTTGTGCCCTGTAGAGCCGAATGGGTGCCGTGGGCTTCCAGTGTTTGCATACGCTGTCGGTGGTCCGCAGCCCGGCCGTGAGGCCGCTCTTGGGCCGGGTCAGCAGATCGCGCCCGTATGGCGTCAGTAGTTCGTCCGGCGTGCGGGGCAGCGCGTTGATCATCTGCGGGCCGGTGTGCATGCCGTCGAACAGTTCCTCCACGGCAGGGTCGCGGAACACCTTGCCCGGGTTGTCGTACACATCGTGGACGCGGTCGAAGGCGACCAGGGTGTATGCGGCGTACACCACGCGCCATCTCGGCTCCAGCTCGCTGTCGCCCGCGAGCAGCGCCGGGATCTGGGCACCCCCGAAGTCGTAGGCCCCGCTGATGGGGGCGAGGGCGCCGGGCCTGAAGTGCCGGTCCTCGCCCGCCTGGAGGGCCCTGGCGAGCCCGAGCGCAGCCGATGCGCCTTGGGAGAAGCCGGTGGCCAGGACGTCACGGTTAAGGGCGCGTCCGGTGGTCGGGGCGAACTGGCGGGCGGCGCGGAGCAGGTCGAGGGAGGCTGTGGCTTGGGACGGCACGTCCATCCAGGGGTGCTTGGCCGGGCCTGTGCCCATGGCGAGGTAGTCGGGTGCGACGGTGGCGAAGCCTGCGGAGGCGTAGGTGATGGAGGGGCCGGTCAGGAACACCTTCCGCTGCATCGAGGGCGCGTCGATGCGGTGGACGCCGGTGCCGTGGGCGAACGAGACGGTCCGCAGATGTCCTTGGACCCCGCGCGGGACGGTGAACAGCCCGCTGGCGGTGGTGGGTTGGCCCTTCGTGTCGATGGTGCGGTAGAGGAGTCGGTAGGCGTCCACGCCGTGGCGGGCGGCGCCGGGGTCGTACCCGCAGGCGGTGAGCTCGGCTGCGGAGTCCTTGGCCGAGGTGAGGGTGTAGAGCGACTCGGCGGAGAGCAGGGTGCCGCGCTGGGTGGCGGCGTTGGGGGAGGGCGCGGCGGACGTCCCTGATGCAGCGCCGGTGCTGACGACGCCCGCGCCGGCGAGGATCGTGGCGGCGACGGCGGCTGTGGTGACTCGGCGGTGGCGGTGCGGGGTTCGAGTGACAGGCACGGTGCGTTCTCCCTCGACTCTGGCTGATCCGAAGCGGGTTCAGCCTCCATCGGGGGCGGCGCTGGACGCACTGGTGCACACCCCCGGGCGTGGGGGAGGGGTAGACCCCGGGTGCCGTCTTGTGATGGTGGGCATGGGGGCCGCCCTCTGCTCTTCGATGTTGGGTGGGGCTCTTGTGCCGGGAAGGGCGGAGCCGGCAGGACGGTGATGGGCCCAGCTCCTTTGGAGGGTCGTCTTGACCTGCCGTGAGCTGTGGTCGGGAGTTCGAGGCGGTGATCACCTTCCGGCTCCGGTGGGCGCCTCGGTGACCTGGAGGGTGCCACGGGGAGCGTGCGCCCATGGGCGCACGCTCCCCGTGTAGAAGCGCCCCGGTCCCGGCTCTTGGTGGGGCGGGTGACTGTGTGGTTTCTGTGTTCCCCGTCCGTGTGGCGCCGGTCCCGTGGTCGATGCAGCCGTGGGGGCCGGACGGGCTGTTCCCGGCGTGGCCGCTTGGCTTTCCGGGCGTCGGCGTGTGAATGCGGTTGTGTGGCGCGGTTTCGGGGTGAGGCCGGTCTTCTCACTTGTCGACGAGATCTGCATGTGTCTCGTCGTGCACGCCGGTGTGCTCGGGCGGCGTTCAGTGGTTTTGGGTGGGGTCGGCGGCTGCGGACGTGTCCTCGGTGGCTGTCTGGGCGGTGAGCGGCTGGCGTCGTGGGCCTGCGCGGCAAGGTCGGTACCGGCGCGGATGCAAGAGGTTGAAGAGTGGTGCTGTGGGTCGCCTGGGTCGTTGGTGGTTTGTCCGCGCGGGGAGTGCCTGGCTCAAGGCGGCTGCCGGGGGGCTCGGCCGCCCTGGCTCGCGGGTGGTCTGCGGGTCTGATGTCAAGGAACTGTGGGTCGACACTGCGTCCCGCCACCCGAATGGATCTTTATTCGTTGCGGCGAACGGTGTGCCCGGTAATCGTGCTTATGAGATCAACCGCACTCTCAGTTGGAGGCAAAATGCGTATCCGTCTTTCTGTCACCGCTCTCGGCCTGGCCGCGCTCGCGCTGCTGGGCTCGGCGGCCACCGCCACGGCGGCGCCCAGCACTCCCGCGGTCGGCCAGAGCAGGCTGGCGCCGATCGGTGATGACAACAATCAGGGGGCTGTGGACTTTTCGGTCGGTGACATGAACGACAACCACGCCTGAGTGTTTGTTTCCGTCGCCTCGCCCGGGTCGAGAGGTCCGGGCGGGGCGACGGGTTTGTGGTGTGAGGGGTGGCATGCCGTCGTGAGGGCTTCGAAGCGGGGGCATGCTGGGCCTGGGCGGGCGTGACGTGTGGGGGCTGTCCCTGTTCGGGGTGGTGGGTGTGTGCTGGTGGGTGTGACTGCTGGATTGCCGTCCTTGCGCCTGCCGGGTGCGGCCGCCGGCGGTTGAGGGGGTACCGCCTGTCGGGGATGTGGTGGTGCTGGTCTCGGGGTCTCAGGGCCGGGGGCTGTGGCGGCAGGCGGTGGTGGCCGGGCTGCCGGGGTTGGATGAGGCCGGGAGGCCGGGAGGCCGGCGTTGGTGCATGTGGCGATTGCGGCTGGGGTGGCGGGGGTGTCGCGGCGGACGGTGTGGTGCCGGCCGGCGGTGGCCGGCCGGTGGGGGTGCGCCGAATCTGTTGCGCGGCGCGGCGGGTTCGTGTTGACGGATGAGTGCACGGATGAGTGGTGGGCCCGTCTCGAACAGCTGGGGGATGTCGCGCGGTGGCACCGCCGGCTGGTCCGGGGTCAAAGCGCTGTTGTGCTGGGGCGGTTGGTGTCGTTGGTGTCGTTGGCGGCGATGCATCGGGCGCTGCGTGAACACCTGCGGGCGGGCCGGGGGGGGCGACCCCGCTTCGCCAATGCCCTGGCCGTCCAGTCCTTGCGCCCTGACCGGCGCCCGGGGCCCGGCGCCGTGGCGGAGGCATGGGCGCACGCTGTCGCCATCTTGGCGGCCTGTCCGGCGCCCGCTGGGTGCCGGCCGGGCCGCTCCTGACGGGCTGGCGGGGGGGCAGGGTCGGCCGTGGCCTCGGCATCGGCCATCCGCCCCGCCGCGGTCTGCGCGGCCTCCTGGATGCGGTGCTCTGGGTGGTTCGCACCGGGATTGCTTGGCGCTGCTTTCCGCACACTGGCCCGCACTGGAACGGGGTGTGGCACTGCTTCGGCCGCGGGGAGAAGGGCGGCATCTTGGAGCGGCTCGACGCCCTGATGCGGCGCCGGGTGCGCGAGGGCGGGAGCCGCCTGGCGGAGCCGGCCGCGGTGGTGATCGACGCGCAGAGCATCATGGCTTGCGCCGGCGTCCCCGCCGTCGAACGGGGCGCCGACGCCAGGCGGTGATCGTGTTGAAGGGCAGTACGCCGGCGGTGAACGGGCCGGCCCCGGTGAGGAGTCGACCGGCCGGGGTGCCTTGGGCAGGGACGGTCAGGGCCGCCGCGGCGGTGGCGGCCAGGACGCCGGGCGGCAGGATGACCGCCGCGCGCGGGCTGGGCGGCGGGGACTGCGGGTTGGGCTGAGGCGCCGTCAACTCCCTGTAGGGGCGGGGGGTGCGCCCGTGACGCCGGACGTGTCTGATGCTGGAGGCATGGGCGGGCAGCAACCCCCTCACCCCCGATGACGTGAATCACTCTCCATGACGTGAATCGCTCTGCGTTGCCGGAAGTGTTGCGGGCAAGGCCGGGGGGGGGAGGGCCGCACGCCGTGTCTGGGGCGTGGGCGACGCGGTCCGCGCGGGGCCGCCGGGGCCTGCCGCGGATGCTGGGCGTGCTGCGGATGCCGGGGAGCGGGGTGTGCCGGAGGCGGTCGGCGGTGGCGAGAACGCTGCCTGCCCGCCTTCGTGCCCCGGCTCGGCTGTGGCCGGGCCCCGTGCCCGGGTGTGCTGTTGCCGGGGTGGTGTGGCTTGGGGGTGTGGTGAGGAGGATGGTGTGGGTGTCCGGGCCGATGGCTTCGTTGTGCCCGGCGCTTCGGTGTTGTTCTCTGCGGAGGCGTTCGAGTGCCTGGTGGTGGATTGCGGCGGGCAGTGGCCGGTGCGCGCGCGGGGGGCGGTGTCGGCCGGCGCGCTGTGCCTCGATGCCGCTCTGGGCCGGGGCGGTGTCCTGGGCCGGGTCCGGTTCGAGCCGCCCGTCATCGGGAGGGGACCGGTGTCCGGGGGGCGGTGTTCTTGGTGACACCCCCGGGTGGTGAGGTGACACCCCCGGGTGGTGAGGTGCTGCCCGGGGGTGTCTGGGGGGTGTCTGGGGCGGGCGGGCTGTGTTGGGGGCCCGTGGTGAGACCCTCGCTGGCGTTGTGCCTGTACGGGGTGGAGCCCGGTGCGGGGGCGGCGGGTCTCGCCGTGCTCTGCCGCGGGGTGGGCCGGGCGGGACTCGGGGTGCGGCAGGGCTCGTGGCCGCGGGCGGTTGTCTGTGGCGGGCCCGTGTTCGCACTCCTGGGTCTTCAGTCATCCTCCAGGGCCGCCCTCCAGGCTCGGACCTGTTCAGGCAGTGTCGGGCAGGTCGGGAGGGAGCATCATGACGGCGGAGCCGCAGAGCGGGGAGTCTCGGGTCGCGTTGGTCACGGGGGCCACGCGGGGCATCGGCCGTGCGGTGGCCGAGACGCTGGGCAGGGCCGGTGTCAGGGTCTTCATCACGTCGCGCAGTGCCGAGGATGTGGCGGCGGTGGTGAAGGAGCTGACGGAGTGCGGCATCAGCGTCGACGGCGTCGAGGCCGACGTGCGCTCGGGCCAGGACGTCGCCCGTTGCGTGGCGGCGGCCGTCGATCGCTTCGGGCCCATCGACATCCTGGTCAACAACGCGGGACGCAGTGGCGGCGGGGTGACCGCGCAGATCACGGACGAGTTGTGGAACGACGTCGTCGAGACCAATCTGACCAGTGTCTTCCGCGTCACCCGTGAGGTGCTCAACGCGGGCGGGATGGGGTCCAGGTCTGTTGGGCGGATCATCAACATCGCCTCCACGGGCGGCAAGCAGGGAGTGGTGCTCGGAGCGCCGTACAGCGCCTCCAAGCATGCGGTGGTCGGCTTCACCAAGTCGCTCGGGCTGGAACTGGCCAAGACCGGGATCACCGTCAACGCGGTGTGCCCCGGCTATGTGGAGACCCCCATGGCCCGGTCGGTCCGGCAGGGATATGCGGGCCACTGGGAGATCGCCGAGGAAGAGGTGCTCAAGCGGTTCGAGGCCAAGATCCCGCTGGGCCGCTACACCGCCCCGGAGGAAGTGGCCGCGCTGGTGGGCTACCTGGCCTCTCCCGCCGCCGCTCCGATCACCGCCCAGGCCATGAACGTCTGCGGCGGCCTGGGCAACTACTGATGCCCGCCCAGTCCGACCGAAGGAGAGCCGGATCCACCATGGCAGTGACGCATCACGCTCGGCACACGATCACCATCGACGCCCCGGCGCAGGCGGTGTATGCAATCATCGCGGACGCCGCCGACTGGCCGCGCGTCTTTCCCCCCTCGGTGCACGTGGAGCAGACGCCGCTCGGTGAGGGTGAGGAGATCCTGCAGGTCTGGGCCACGGCCAACGACGAGGTCAAGTCCTGGCAGTCGCGGCGCCGGCTCGACCCGCAGGCGCTCACGATCGGTTTCCGGCAGGAGAGGAGCACGGCTCCGGCGACGTCGATGGGGGGCCAGTGGCAGATCCGCCCGCTGTCCAAGGCCCGGTGCGAGGTCGTGCTCCTGCACGACTTCACGGCCCTGGACGACGCCCCCGAGAACGTCGAGTGGATCAACCGTGCGCTGGACCACAACAGCGAGGCCGAGCTGGGCCGGATGAAGTCCACCGCGGAGTCGGCCGGGCAGCTGGGGGAACTGCTGTGCACCTTCGAGGACCGGGTGCGCATCGAGGCGCCGAGCGCCGAGGTGCACGCGTTTTTGTGGCGGGGCGAGCAGTGGCAGGAGCGGCTTCCGCATGTGGCCCGGGTGAAGCTGACGGAGCCGCAGGAGGACATCCAGGTCCTGGAGATGGACACCATCGCCAGGGACGGCTCGCGGCACACCACCGAGTCGGTGCGGGTGAGTCTTGGCTCCTCCCGGATCGTCTACAAGCAGCTGCGTGTGCCGCCGTTGCTCACCGCGCATGTGGGGGCCTGGCTCCTTGAGGAGTCGGAGGGGGTGACGACGGCCGTGGCGCGCCACACCGTCGTCATCAACCCGTCCTCGGTGACCCTGCTGGGTCCGGAGACCACCGTGGCCGGCGCGCGGGCCTTCATCCGGGACGCGCTGGGCACCAACAGTCTGGCGACGCTGCGCCACGCCAAGGAGTTCACCGAGCGCAGTCCCGCCCGCTGACCGCGCAGTGCGGCCCCCCGTCCACGCCGGTGGCGTGGACGGGGGCCGCTCGGGTGTGTCTGCGCCCCTGCCTCAGGCGTGGCATGCCACCGGACGGCCGCCGTTGTACTGCGCCATCTCCCCGAAGACCGGCGCCGAGCGGATCTCGGTGTCCCGCGCCGGCGAGGACTCCTCGGCGTAGGCGCGGTGCAGGTTGGCCACCAGGCGCTCGGGGTCGCGGAGCCCGGCGTAGGGGCCCAGGTCCGCCTCGCGCGCGGTCTGCAGGGGGGAGAGTCCGGCGGCCAGGCCGGCCCGGGCTCTGTCGCGTACCCACAGCAGGTAGTCCCGGGTGGCGTCGAGGACCTCGGGGCCCGCGACCGGACCGTGGCCGCCGACGATGACGGCCGGGTCAAGGGCGCGCAGCCGCTCGATGGCCTTAAGGGTGCCGCTCAGCGAGCCCATCAGGACGAAGGGCGTGCAGCCGGGCAGCAGGACGTCCCCGGCGAACAGGATGCGCTGCCGGGGGAGCCAGGCCACGATGTCGCTGGTGGTGTGCGCGGGGCCGACGTGCATCAACTCGGCGGTCAGGTCGCCGACATGGAGCGTGGTGCGTTCGCGGAAGGTGAGGGTCGGCAGGGCGAGGCTGATGTCGCCCCACTGCGTGTCCGGCCAGACCTCGCGCATCGCCAGGCCGCGCCGGGCCATCTCGGTCCGGGTGACCTCGTGGGACACCACGGTGGCGTGCGGGGCGAGCACCGAGTTCCCGAAGTGGTGGTCCCCGTGGTGGTGGGTGGTGACGATCGTGCGCACCTCCAGGGGGGTGCGGGCGGCGATGGCCGCGCGCAGGGCGCGGGCCCGCCGCTCGGTGGCGGCGGTGTCCACCACGGCCACCGCGTCGTCGCCGATCAGCACGCCGGCGTTGTTCAGGCACCAGCCCCCGTCCGGCTGGATGTAGGCGTGGACGCCCGGTGCGAGCTCCTGAAGACGGGGCGGGGCCGGCGCGGGCGGGGCGCCGGGGCGGGGCGTGGCCGATGGCTGGGTCATCGGGGAATTCCTTCCCGGGGCAGGGGTGGGGCAGTGCGCGTGCGGTCCTCACGATCTGCCGTCCCGCTGGAGCGGTGGAGGTGGCGCGATGGCCGCGGAGAGGAGGACCGGCGCAGGAGCCGGCTCCGCTGTGTGGCACACCTTGCACCGGAGATCTCTGCGGGACATACTGTTCCACAGTTGTGGGGCAAGTTGTTCCGTATCTCGTCGGTGGGCCGGTGCCCATGGGCCGGGATCCGCGGATCCATGTGACGGCCGGCCCCGCATCCCCCCATTTCCACAGCTCATCGGCAGGAGAGATCTGGTGTCCGAACGATCCCTGGGGCAGGCTCACGCGACCCCGCCCGCTTCCCCACAGGCCGGCGCGGCGGCAGGCGCCGGTTCCCGCAAGGGTCTTGCGCTGGCCGCCATCGCGGTCGCCCAGCTGATGGTCGTCCTCGACGTCTCGATCGTGAACGTGGCACTGCCGTCCATCCAGAGCGCCCTCGACTTCTCCGCGACCAACCTGGAGTGGGTGGTCAACGCCTACGCGCTCGCCTTCGGCGGACTGCTGCTGCTCGGCGGACGGATCGCTGACATGTACGGCCAGCGCCGTACGTTCCTCTTCGGCGTCGCCCTGCTGACGGTGGCCTCGCTGCTGGGCGGCGTGGCGACCAACCAGGGCTGGCTGATCGCCGCCAGGGCCGTGCAGGGCATCGCCGGAGCGCTGGTCGCCCCCGCCGCGCTCGCGCTGATCGCCAGCACGTTCTCCGAGGGCGGCGAGCGCAACAAGGCCATGGGCATCTACGCGGCCATGGGCGGCGCGGGCGGCGCGCTGGGCAACGTACTGGGCGGCGTCTTCACCGACGCGCTCAGCTGGCGCTGGGTGCTGTTCGTCAACGTGCCCATCGGCATCCTGCTGTTCCTGGCCGCCGTCAAGGCGTTCCCCGCCGAGCGCGTCACCACCGAAGGGCGGCGCCTGGACCTGCCGGGCGCCGTCACCTCCACCGTCGGCATGTCGCTCGTGGTGTACGGGCTGATCCACGCGGCCACCGAGGACTGGGGCAGCGCCGGTACGCTCACCCCGCTCGTCGTCGGCGCCGCCCTGCTCGTCCTCTTCATCTTCATCGAGGTCCGCAGCAACTCCCCGCTCATGCCGCTGAGCATCTTCCGCAACCGCAACCGCTCCGGGGCGTACGCGATCATGCTGGCGCTCGGCGCCGGCATGATCGTCCTCTTCTACTTCCTCACCCTCTTCATGCAGATCGTGCTCGGCTTCAGCCCGCTCAAGACCGGCTTCTCCTTCCTGCCGTTCGCCGTGGGTGCGGCCGTCTTCGCGACGATCAGCAGCCAGGTGGTGGGGCGCGTCGGCCCGCGCATCCTGCTCGGCGCCGGGACACTCCTGGCGGCCGTCGCCTTCTTCTGGTTCTCCCGGCTCAGCGAGGACGGCAGCTACAGCGCCGACCTGCTCGGCCCGCTGGTCCTCTCCGGCTGCAGCGTGGGCCTGTGCTTCGTGCCGCTGACCCTCGCGGCGGTGGCAGGGGTGCGCAAGGCCCAGGCCGGTGTCTCCTCCGCCCTGCTCAACGCCGGACAGCAGGTCGGCGCCGCGCTGGGGCTCGCCGCACTGGGAACGATCGCGGTCACCGCCACCAAGGACCGGCTCACGGAGCTGATGGGCCCGGCCGCCGCCAAGGCGGCCGAGGGCTACGGGCCCGCGGACGCGGCGCACATGCCGCCGCAGGTCCGCAAGGCGGTCTTCGACTCGCTCGCGCACGGATACGGCACGGCGTTCCTGGTGACGGGCTTCGTCCTGCTCGGTGCGTTCGTCCTGGCCGTCCTGGTGATCCGGGTCTCCTCCAAGGACGCGGAGAACGCCGAGATGGGCGTCGTGATCTGAGCCGCCCCGATGCCCGCCGGGCCCGCAGACCCGGGCCCGCACGCCGTACCCGACCCTGAGGAGTCCGCAGTGAACGCCCCAGCGCAGACCGGCGGCGCACCCGCCGTCGACCTGACGATGATGTACGCGATCCACCACGCCTTCCGGCGGGATCTGCGGCTGCTTGCGGCGGCCCAGTACGACGACGTCGCCGCCTTCCGCCGGGGATGGCAGCTCTTCAAGAACTACCTGACGATCCACCACCTCGCCGAGGACCACTCGCTGTGGCCCGTCCTGCGCACCAAACTGGACGGCCAGGACGAGCAGTTGAGGATGCTCCAGGCCATGGAGCTGGAACACGCCCAGCTGGACAAGGCCGTGGAGAAGATCGACGCGGCGCTCGGGCAGGAGGGCGGCGAGAAGGCCCTGCCGGAACTCATGGACGACGTCATCGCCTGTCTGACCGACCACCTCGACCACGAGGAGGCCCAGGCCCTGCCGCTCATCGAGAGCGAGCTCACGGCGGCCGAGTGGGGCGCCTTCGTGGCGCGGCAGCGCAGCCAGGTCGGCATCAAGGGCGCCGCGACGTTCTTCCCCTGGCTGCTCGACGGGGTGCCGGACGCCGAACGGCGCACCGTGCTCGACAAGGTCCCGCCGCCGCTGCGCCTGGTGTACCGCGCGGTGTGGCGCCCCAAGTACGAGCGCAACTCACCCTGGAAGGGCAGGGCCGCCTGATAGCGGCGGCCACCAAGACCCCGGTGCCGGACGCGTAATCCCCCGGTGCGTCCGGCACCGGGCCACCTCAGAAGGCGACCGCCCCGGACCGCGCGATGCGGTCCGGGGCGGTCGCCTTCTGACGGGATTTCAGAGCACCAGCACGGCCTTGCCGTTGACCTGCCGGTCGCCGACGCTGCGCAGGACGGGCTCCGCGTCCCTCCAGTCGCCGACGAGGGTGACGTGCGGGTCCAGCGCGCCCTGGGCGACGAGCCGCAGCAGGACGGCGAGGTCGTTCCCGACGGGCCTGCGGGGCATCTCGTCGAACAGGTGGAGATAGCGGATCCGGACGCCGGGGCGGGCGTGCCCCCAGTCGAAGGGCAGGGACAGGTCGGTGCGTGTGGTGTTGCCGTAACAGACGACGACGCCGCGCGGCTCGACGAGCTGGAAGGCGCTGCGGAACACGTCGCCGCCGACGCTGTCCACCAGGACGTGCACCGGCTGCGTCGCCCCGGGTCCCGCGTCGTACGTGGACACGCTGGCGGCGCCCAGTTCGCTCAGGCCCTTGGTCCGCTCCGGAGAACCGGCCCAGGCGGCCACTTCGGCCCCTGCGGCGCGGGCCAGCTGGACGGCGAGCCTGCCGACGCCACCGCTGGCGCCGGTGACCAGGACCCGGCGGCCCAGGAGCGATCCGGCGTGCCGCAGGGAGTACAGCGCGGTGAGGCCGGCCACGGGCAGGGCCGCCGCGTCGGTCCACTCGACGCCGTCCGGCAGCGGGGCGAGCCGGGTGGTCGACAGGGCGACGCGCTCGCTCCAGCCGTCCCGCTCGGCCACGCCGGCCACCCGGGTGCCGGGCGGCGGCCCGCTGCCGTCGGCCGCCGCCCGGACCACGGTGCCGGCCACGTCGAAGCCGAGCCGTGAGCCCGGCGGCAGCATGCCCAGCAGGGACAGGTCGCCGCGGTTCACGGAGACCGCCCTGACCTCCACGACGGCCTGGTCGGGGCGGGGTTCGGGCTCGGGGACCGCTACCGGCCGCACCCCGGTACCGCCGTCCGCGGGAGTGGTGAGTGCTTGCACGTGGCGTTCGCCTCCGGGGCTGTCGTCGCGATGGGATGCCGCAAAGAGAAGGGGCTGCGGGGAAGAAAGAGCTGCGAGGAGAAAAGGGGGAAAGCGGCTACGGGGAAGGGCAGGGTGCCGGGAAAGGCGGCACGTTCACCAGCGCACGCCGCCGTCGACCGGCAGCACGGCGCCGTTCACGTAACTGCTCTCCAGGGAGGCCAGGAACACGGCGGCCCGGGCCACTTCGGCTCCCGTGCCGGCCCGGCCCGTGGCCAGGGTGCCCTGCAGCCGCGGCCAGATCGTCTCGTTGGCCATCAGGTCCCGGCCCTGGCCCTCGTCGATGAAACCGGGGGAGAGGCAGTTCACCGTGATGCCCTGCGGCGCCAGCTCCAGTGCGCAGACCTCCGTCAAGCGCTCGACGGCCGCCTTGGAGGCGCAGTACGCGGCGGCGCCGGGCATGGCGCGCCGTCCCAGCAGCGAGGACATGGTGATGATGCGGCCCGCCTCGGCGTCCCGGAGGTAGGGCACCGCCTCCCTGACCGTGTGGAAAACGCCCGTCAGGTTGGTGGCGATCACGGCGTCCCAGTGCTCGTCGGCCAGCGCCGAGACCGGGCCCGGCCTGCTCACTCCGGCGTTGGCGACCACGATGTGCGGGCCGCCGTACCGTTCGTGGGTCGTACGCATCAGATCGGCGACCGATGAGGGCACCGTGACATCGGCCTTGACGTGGACGATCCGGCCGCCCCGGTCCGGGGCATCCGGCTGCACGTCCCTGGCCGCGGCGACCACCAGGGCGCCCTCGTCGGCCAGCGCCTGCGCGACGGCCCTGCCCAGACCGCGCGTTCCGCCGGTGACCACGGCGGTCCTGCCCTGCAGCTGCATTGCTCCTCCTGTGTCCCGGTCGCAAGACCAGCCCGCGCAGAACAGCCGCGGAGTCCGGGAGCACGATGCTGCTCCGCGGTGCTGGCGAGGCGAGGGAGACCGGCTGGAGAAGCACGGCGGCAGGGCACGGGCGTCGGCCGCTCCCCAGCGCCGCTGGATTCAGGTGCCAGGGGCCCCGGCCAGACTCGGGCTCCGCCCGGACCGGACGTCGTCGAACGGACGTCGTCGAACGGACACCGTTGAACGGACGCGTGCTCCGGGCGCCCCTGCCGACCGCTGAAGGAGGAAGTCCGTGCCCGTACCCGTGCAGCGCGACCCCGAACAGACCCGCCGGGCGTTGGCCCACTGGCTGACGGCCCGCCGGCAGCCCCGGGCCGGCGAGGTGAAGGTCGGGCCGGTACGGGTGCCCGCCACCGCCGGATTCTCGGGAGAGATCCTGCTGTGCGATGCCCAGTGGACCGAGGACGGGACGACCCGCCGCGAACCCCTGGCCGTCCGGGTGGCCCCCACCGGGCACCGCCTCTACGCCGAGGACCGCTGGACGGAGCAGGTCAGGCTGCTCGAGGCCCTCAACGGCACGGATGTCCCGGTGGCCCCGCTGCTGGGGCACGAGCCCGGCTCCGCCCTGCTCGGGGCGCCGTTCCTGGTGATGCGCCGGATCGAGGGCGAGGTGCCCGCGGACTTCCCCTCGTACCACCGTGAGGGCTGGCTGGCCGAGCTGGCGCCGCACAGCCGCCGTGCCGCCTGGCTCGGCGGCATCGAGATGCTCGCCGCGATCCACCGGCTCGACCCGGTCGCGCTCGGCCTCGGCTTCCTGGACCGGCCGCAGTACGGCACCGGCCACCTCACGCAGCAACTGGCCCAGTACACCGAGCTCCTGCCGTACTACGGCGCGGACGACAACCAGGCCGCGACGACTGCCCTGACCTGGCTGCACGATCACCAGCCCGAGGAGCCCGGCCCGCCCCGCCTGCTGTGGGGCGACGCCCGGCTCGGCAACATCATCTACGACGGGCAGACACCGGCCGCCGTACTGGACTGGGAGATGGCCGCACTGGGCAGGCCCGAGTCGGACCTGGCCTGGTTCCTGCACCTGGACCGGCACCTGAGCGAGGGCATCGGCGCCCTCCGCCTCACCGGGCTCCCCGACCGTGCCGAGACGGTGCGCCACTACGAGCGGATCACCGGGCACGTCGTACAACACCTGGAGTACTACGAGGTCTTCGCCGCGTTCCGGTTCTGCGTGCTCACCGCACGGGTGACCCGGCTCCTGGAGGAGAGCGGCATCATGGCGCCCGGCACCGACTTCCCGCTGCACCGCAACGCCACACGGCTCCTTGCCCGTGTCCTTGAGGAGGCGGGCGCGCGGTCCGCCGACACGGCCGCGCCCCGCTGACAAGCAGCTGACAAGCAGTCGAAAGCCGCGCAGAGGGGCGGGCGGGGCACACCGCACCAGGTGTGCCCCGCCCGCCCCTCTGCGCGACCGGATGGCCGGGACTACGCGGCGGCGGTCAGCGTCCGGTTGACGGCCGTCAGGAACTCCCGCGGGGTGGCGATGCCGTCGAGGTCGTCGTCGCTCAGCTCGACACCGTAGTCACGGGCTATGCGCCCGGCGGTCTCCAGCAGGGCCAGGGAGTCGTAACCGAGTTCCGTGAAGTCGGAGTCGAGGATGTCGCCGCTGAGGTCGACCGACTCGTCCTCGCCCGCGGACTCCCGCATGATGCGGGTGAGGTCCTCCACGGTCAGTTCGGTCACGGTCGTCTTTGCGTCGCTCATGAGATGTCCTTTCGGCGTGGGTGTGGGCCGTGGGCGGGAAGGGATGGAGGGGGCGCGCCGCGCCGTGGGTGTCACACGTCGCGTCGTACGACGGCGGCGGCGTTGAACCCGCCGCGTCCGCGGGCCACGACCAGCGCGCAGCGCAGGTCCGCCTCGCGTGGCTCCCCGGTGACCAGGTCGATGGGATGCCCCCGGCCGGGGCGCGACACGTTCGCGGTGTGCGGGATCGTGCCGTCCCGCAGGGCCAGCAGCGCGGTCGCCAGGTCCAGCGACGCCCCGCCCGCGAAGAGCCGGCCCGTCATGCTCTTGGGCGCGGTCACCGGGACACCGCCGGGCCCGAACACCTCACCGAGCGCGCCCGACTCCGCCCGATCGAGGTCGGGCACACCGGCGGCGTCCGCGAACACCACGTCCACGTCCTCCGCGGCCGTGCCGGCGTCGTTAAGCGCCCGCCGGATCGCGCGCACCAGGCCCGTGGCGGCCTGCCCGGACGGCAGTGGGCCGGGGTCGAACGTCGCCGCGTAGCCCGCCAGTTCGCCGTAGATCCGGGTGCCGCGCCGCTGCGCGCTCGCGGCGTCCTCCAGGACCAGGAACGCACCGCCCTCGCCCGGTACCTGGCCCGGAGCGTCATCGGCGAAGGGCAAAAACGCGCGGTCCGCCTCGCCGGCGGTGCTCAGCGCACCGGAGCTGAACTGCCCGGCGAAGCCCAGCGGACACAGCGCGCCGTCGACGCCGCCGGTGAGCATCGCGGTGCTTCCCTTGCGGATCTGGCGCCGGGCGTTCCCCACCGCGTCGAGGCCGCCGGCCGCGTCGGTCACCACGGTGTTGCTGGAGCCCCGCAGGCCGTGCCGGATGGAGATCTGGCCGGTGTTCACGGCGTAGAACCAGGCAAAGGACTGGTACGCGCTGACGAACCGCCCGCCCTTGCTCCACAGGTTCTGCAGCTCCCGTTGCCCGAACTCGAACCCGCCCATCGACGAGGCCGTGGCCACGCCCATGGCGTAGGGGGGAAGCTGTGCGGGGTCCAGTGCGCTGTCGCGCAGCGCCTCGTCGGCCGCGTACAGGGAGAGCCGGGTGGCGTGGTCGGTCTGCGGGATGAGCCGGCTGGGGATGTGCTCCTCTGCCACGAAGCCCGGTACCTCCCCGGCCAGCCGCAGCGGATACCCGGCGGCGTCGTAGCGGGTCGTCGGGGCGATGCCGCTGCGTCCCGCCAGCGTCGCCGCCCAGTACGCCTCGGTACCCATCCCGTTGGGTGCGGCCACACCGACCCCGGTGACCACGGTGCGCACCGTGCCGTTGCCGCTCACGCCGCCTCCCGCTCGGGACGGGCCAGCACGACGGCGGTCTGGAAGCCGCCGAATCCGCTGCCGACGCTCAGGACGTTGTCGACCTCGGCCTCCCTGGCCCGTAGCGGTACGTAGTCCAGGTCGCAGACCGGGTCCGGTTCGTGCAGGTTGGCGGTGGGCGGGATGAGTCCGTCGCGCATGGCGAGCACGCACGCGACCAGTTCCAGCGCGCCGATCGCGCCGAGCGAGTGCCCGATCATCGACTTCACCGAGCTGACGGGGACGTCGTAGGCGTGCCGGCCCAGTGCCGTCTTGAAGGCGGCGGTCTCGTGCCGGTCGTTCTGCTTGGTGCTCGAGCCGTGAGCGTTGACGTAGTCGATCGACCCGGGCGCCAGGCGGGCCTCCGCCAGGGCGTGCGTGATGGCGTCCGCCATCTCCGCCCCGTCGGAGCGCAGTCCGGTCATGTGGTAGGCGTTGCAGCGCGTACCGACCCCGGCGACCTCGGCGTAGATCCGCGCCCCGCGTCGCTTGGCGTGCTCCAGCTCCTCAAGGACCAGCACGGCGGCCCCCTCGCCCAGGACGAGCCCGTTGCGCGTCGCGTCGAAGGGGCGCGAGGCGTGCTCCGGGTCGTCGTTGCGGGGGGTGGTCGCCTTGATGGCGTCGAAGCAGGCCAGGGTGATCGGCGAGATCGGGGCGTCGGTGCCGCCGCTGATCACGACGTCCGCGCTGCCTTCGCGGATCAGGTCCGTGGCGTGGCCGATCGCGTCCAGGCCCGAGGTGCAGCCGTCCGAGACGAGCGCCACGGGGCCCTGCGCCCCCACCAGGCGGGCCACTTCCACCGCGATGGAACTCGGCACGAAGTGGTCGTAGAGGTGCGGTACGGCGTAGCGGTGGTCGACCAGCCAGGCGGCGCCCTCCTTGCTGAGGACGGCGTACTCCCTTTCCATGCTCGTGGTGCAGCCCACGGCGTTGCCGAGGGACACCCCGACGGTGGCGGGGTCGTCCGCGGGCAGGTCGACGCCGCTGTCGGCGACGGCCTCGCGGGCGGCCGCGACGGCGAACTGGGTGGCCCGGTCCATGCGCCGGACCTCCTGGCGGTCCAGTCCGGCGGCGAAGGGGTCGAAGTCGCATTCGGCGGCGACCCGGGACCGGTAGGGCGCAGGATCGAAGGACGAGATCGTACGGGTGGCCGTGCGGCCGTTGGAGATCAGCTCCCAGTACTCCTTGGCGCCCGGCTTGCCGGGGGCCACTGCACCGATCCCCGTAATGACGATGCGACGCTCCATGACATCCTCACTCACAGTCGGCGGGGTCCGGTGACCGGCCCCGGCGTGCCACGCTCGCAGTCCTGCCTGGAGGCGGGATGGTGGGCCTCTGGTTGCGTGCTGGTCCTGGCTCACCGCACGCTCGTCGGCGCCGGCAGCGGGTCGTGCGCCAACCACCCCTCGGACAGCAGTCGTTCGACCGCCGCGCGCAGGGTGTGCAGATCCGATGCGTCGCCCCGGGCGCGCGCGGGCAGCAGCCCCAGGGCGGCGGAGCGGCCGGTGCCGACCGCCGGATGCCGCCGGGCCAGGGCGGTCAGACCCTGCCCGGGCCCGGCCTCGAGCAGCATCAGCTCGCCGGTGGCGAGCAACGCATCGAGCGCGGGGCCAAAGAGCACCGGGGCGGCCGGCTGCTTCGCCCAGAACCGCGGGTCGGTCGCCTCGGCCGGAGTCAGCAGCCCTGCCGTGTACGCCGAGTGCAGCGCAAGCCGCGGTGCCCGCAGCGCCAGCCGGGACAGCGCGGGCAGCGCCGCCTGTGCCGCCGGGGCGAGGGCCGGACTGTGGAAGGGGCTGAGGGCGCGGGTCCTGCGGCAGGTGAACCCCGCCGCGCGCAGCTGTGCCTCCGCTGCGGCCAGCGGTGCCTCGGAACCGGCCAGGACCACCTGGCGCGGTGCGTTGACGGCGCCGACGACCACGTCGGCGTGCAGGAAGGGCGCCATGTCGGCGGCGGCTGCGTGCACCGCGAGCATGCCGCCGGCCGGCGCGGACTCGATGTGCGCCACCCGCTCGGCCATCAGCCCGGCCGCTTCCTCCAGGGTGAAGACACCGGCCAGGGTGGCCGCCGCGACCTCGCCGACGCTGTGGCCGAGCAGGGCCGCGGGCCGCACTCCCCAGTCGAGCACCATGCGGCCCAGCGCCCAGTCGACGGCGAACAGCAGGGGCTGGGCCCGGCGCACCCCGTCCAGATCCACGGCCGGGGAGTCAAAGAGCCAGTCGGCGCGCAGCGCGGCGCCCTGCGCGCCCCACACCTCGAACACCTCGTCCATGAGACGGCGAAACGGCGGATGAGCGCGGTACAACCCGGTGGCCATGCAAGGCTGCTGCGCCCCCTGACCGGGGAACAGCAGGGCCACACCGCGTGGTGCGGGAGCCGGGGACAAAGTGGTCGGGCGCACGGTTGCCTCCAAAGGACGGGGCGGGACGGGACGGCGCAACAGCCGCACCCTCGCACCACGCCCTGGAGGATCGGTCTCGATCCGGCAAGCGCCGCCCCGCCACTCTCCAGCAGGCCCCCATCTGCTTCCCAGCCCGGGTTCCCATAGTGGCAAGCACGGCCGACGGAGCGTGATCCGTCTCCTTCGGCTCAGCGCGCGCCCACCGCACACGGCCGCCGGACCACGGTCACCAAACCGTCGCCCGGCGGCCGTTGGCGTTGGCGTTGGATTCAGCGGCTCTGCAGCGGCTTCACAGTGAGCCTCCATCGCCGTCCGGGATGTTCGACGGTGTCCGACAGTCCGGGACGAAAAAGGGCAGGGAGGCCGCTCAGTGGAGAGGCAGCAGCACCGCGCCGACGTGGTGATCGTCGGCAGCGGTTATGGAGGTTCCATCGCCGCGCTAAGGCTGGCGGAGGCGGGGGTCGATGCCGTTCTGCTGGAGCGGGGGCGCCGCTGGCCGGTCGACGAGGCGGGCGACACCTTCGCGACACAGACGGCGCCCGACGGCCGTGCCGCATGGCTCAGCGAGACGTCACCGCTCACGGACGCCAAGCTCGACGTCTACACGGGCGTCCTGGAGTTCGTCGAGGGCAGCGGCATGAACGTCCTGGCCGGCACGGGGGTGGGCGGAGCCTCCTTGGCGACCAACGGCACGATGTGCGAGCCCTCGGCCGAACTGTTCCACCGCACCCTGGGCGATGTCCTGGACCACCGCGAGATGAGCGAGCGGTGGTATCCGCAGGCGCGTGAACTGATCGGCTGCGAGCCGATTCCGGACGACGTCTACCAGTCCGAGTTCTACCGCTCGGCCCGCTCGTTCGCCGACCAGCTGGACAAGGCCAAGATCCCGTGGGGCAAGGTCGACCTGGCCGTGGACTGGGACGTGGTCCGCCAGGAGATGGCCGGTACCCGGGTGCGTTCCCAGATCGACGGTCTGAACGTCTTTGGTGTCAACAGCGGCGCCCAGCGCAGCCTCGACCGCACGCTGCTGGCCCGCGCCGAGGCGTCGGGGCACATCGAGGTGCGGCCGCTCAGCGTGGTGAGCGCCGTGCGCCCGGCCGACGGCGGCACCGGGTACCACGTCGACTACGAGTCGATCGACGAGCGGGGCGAGGTGCGCTCCCGCCACCGGATCACCGCCACGCGGCTGGTGCTGTCCGCCGGCACCCTGGGTACCAACCGGCTGCTGCTGCGCGCCAGGGCGAGCGGCGCACTGCCCGCCCTGCACGGCGCGCTGGGTACGCGCGTCGGCAACAGCGAGGTCATCACGGCCCGTACCGGCATGGCGGAGAACAACCCCCGCCAGGGCGGTCCCGCGGCGATCTTCGCGCAGGACTGGCAGGACAACCCGCTCGGTCCGGTGTCGCTGCTCAACTTCCCCTGGCCGGACGCCCCGGAGGGGGAGGGCTGGACCACCACCATCGGGGCCGTCCCGGCGCCGGCGCTCGGTGCCTTCCGCTACGACCCGGACAAGGACGACGTCGTCCTTGACTGGCCGGCCGACGACCCGGAGCTCGCCCGAGCGCAGTCCGCCATCACCCACACCCTGGACCGGCTCAACGAGGCCAACCCGGGCACCCGTACGGCGTTCAGCCGGATCGGCACCACCGGCGGCAACGTGGTCGGCGGCGTACCGCTGGGCACGGTGACCGACGACGCGGGCCGCGTCAACGGCTACCGCGGCCTCTACGTGGTGGACGGTTCGCTGCTGCCCGGCACCGGTGTCCCGCCGGCGCTGACCGTGGCCGCCGTCGCGGCGCGCGTGACCTCGCTGCTGGTCCACGACCTCGTCCGCCCCCGCTGATTGCGGACGGACACCGGCACACATGAAGGGGCTTTCCCGGACGAGGTCCGGGAAAGCCCCTTCGGGCGGTGCAGGCGCCGGTGTCAGCCGACGGTGGCCGACGTGTCGCGGAAGTGCGGCATGACCTGCTCGGCGAAGAGCCGCATGCTGCGCGTGGACTCCTCGTGGCTGGGGTTGCCGGAGATGACCTGCAGGCTGACGACGATGTCCCCGAACCACTCACGGATCGTCCGCAGCCGTTCGGTGACCTCCTGCGGGGTGCCGACCAGCGCCTTGTTCTCGGCCAGTGACCGGTCGAAGTCGGCCCGTGCGATGTTCTGCACGATCTTCTCGTAGCCCGCGTACACCTCGCTGCGCCGCTGGCCCCAGGAGGCCACCGCGTCCCGCATGACCGTGTTGCTGCGCTGTGAGTACTCCTTGCCCTTCGCGCGGGCCTCGGCGGTGTCCTCGCTGAGATAGCAGTTGTAGCTCATGTGGACCTCGCCCTCGCCGGGGTGGCCCGCATCCGCCCAGGCCTTGCGGTAGAGGCCCAGCATCTCCTGCACGGTCTCGCGCTTGGAGATCGAGGGGACCATCATCAGGCCGTGGCCGTCACGGCCGGCCTGCTCGCAGGAGGAGGGGGTCTTCGCCGTGGCCACCAGGATCGGCGGATGCGGGCGCTGGTAGGGCCGCGGCAGCAGGGTGACCGGGCCGAAGGAGTGGAAGGTGCCGTTCCAGACGACGTCCTCCTCGCTCCACAGCTTCTGGCAGGCCGCCAGGCCCTCGTCGAAGCGCGCCCTGCTCTCGTCCATGTCGATGCCGAAGGCGTCGAACTCGTCGGGCAGGAAGGCGCGTCCGAAGCCGACCTGGAGCCGGCCGCGGGAGATGTTGTCGAGCATGGCCAGCTTGCCGGCCAGCTTCAGCGGATGCGTGAACGCGGGAATGACGGCGCCGGTCACCAGCTTGATGCGGCTGGTGCGGGCCGCGGCGGCGGCCAGGAACGTGACCGGGTCGGGGCTGTAGCCGCCGTACTTGAAGAAGTAGTGCTCCACCGTCTTGACGTGGTCGAACCCGAGGTCCTCCGCGAGCGCGACCAGGCTCAGGCTCTCCTCGAAGTAGTCCGCCGCGTCCTTGTCGTCGGGCCCCATGGTGGGAAAGAAGTTGATGCCGAATTCCATGCTGGCTCCCTTGTGCTGGCAGTCGAGAGGGCGGTCAGAAGACGACGCTCGCGCCGCCGTCCACGGGCAGGACGAGGCCGGTGGCGAACGACGCCTCGGGGCGGGCCAGGGCGACCATCCACCAGGCCACCTCCTCCGGCTGGCCCACACGGCCCAGCGGCACCCGGCCGCGCTGGCGTGCGCGCAACTGCGCGATGCCCTCGGGGTCGAGCCCGGCGTGCTCCGCGATGGGTGTCTCGACCGGGCCCGGGGCGATGCCCGCGACCCTGACCCCCTTGGGGGCGAGTTCCAGTGCCCAGGTGCGGGTGAGGAAGTCGAGAGCGGCCTTCGTGGCGCCGTAGACCGAGTGACCGGGCCAGCCCCGCTGGTTGCCGGCCGTGGTGACGTTGATGACGAGGCCCTTGGCGGCCTCCAGCAGAGGCAGCGCCTCCTGGGTGAGGAACAGCGGCGCGAGCAGGTTCGTGGCCACCTGGTTGCGGGTGTTGTCCGGGTCGATGCGGCCCAGGGGCGCGGACCCCATCGTGACGGCATTGTTGACCAGGACGTCGATGCCGCCGAGTTCACGCTCGGCCGCTGCCACTACGGCGCGCGGTGTCCGCGGGTCGGCAAGGTCGGCGCCGAACGGATGGATGCCCGCGTGGCCGCGGGCGGTCTGGGCGAGTACGGCGGTCCTCCGGCCGACCACCATTACGCGGGCGCCCTCGGCGGCGAAGGCGTGCGCGGCCGCCCGGCCGATTCCCGTACCGCCCCCGGTGATCACCACCGTCCGGTCCTGGAGCAGGCCCTGTGCTGGCTGAGTCATGGCTGCACTTCCTGGCTGGGGTGCGCGAGGCCGTGCCGAGGACAGGCTCCGGGACGGCCTCGCGAGGTGTCAGTACTCGTAACGCTCGCCGTCGGCGCCGACCGGTGACCACCACAGGTTGCCCTGGGTGACACCGTCGGCGAACAGGGCGCTGCGGCCCTCGACGATCCGGCCGTCCTCCCAGCGCAGCATGTGCACACCCTCGACCTGCAGCCGATCGTAGGGGGAGGTCGCGCCCTCCTTGGCGTGCTCGCGGTAGCCGTCGAGGCGGTACACGTCGATCGACACACCGGCCTCCTGGTCGATGAGGACCTCGAGCGTCTCAGAGCTGATGCGGCCGCCCGTGGCGGCCATCAGCTTGCCCATCTTGGCCAGGTAGTCGTCCAGGCCGACGAACCAGCCGGCGTACTGGTGGTTGCCCGGCATCTGGAAGCGCACGTTCTCCGACCAGTACCGGAGAATCTGCTCCCGGTCCCCGGTCACCAGTGACGCGTACGCCGCGGCCACCCGGTCGCGTGTCAGCTCGGTCATGCTCACAACCTTCTTTCCTCGTGCTGGATGCCGGCCGGATCAGGTGCCGTCGTGGGTGATCAGGCGGTGGCTGACCCGCCACTGGCCGTCCTGGAGGACCAGGACGTCCTCGCCGGTGGTACTGAGATAGGTGGACGCCCGGCCGCCCCGAGGGGTCTCGAAGACCATGGCGTAGTAGCGGGTCAGTACGGTCTCGGCGTCCTGCCGCTCCGTGGCGACCATGCCGAACCAGTGCCGCCGCTGTACGTCGAGCGTGGCCAGCCGGTCCATCCCGGCGCGCATCCGCTCGGCGATGACCGCGCGGCCCGTCCAGGGCTCCGGCTTCACGTTCTGCGCGAAGACCCCGTCCTCGGTGAATCCGTCGGCCCATTCCTCGGCCGCCCGCTCGTCGAGGAGCTGCATCTGATGGGCGTAGAACTGGACGATCCGGGCGTAGGTCTCACCGTCGACCGGGTTGCTGATCTTGAGAGGTCCGGTCACCGGTTCAGGCCTCCCCGACGCCGGACTCGACCAGGTCGGACAGGTGCGGCTCTCCCTTGATGACCGTGCCCAGTGCCTTGAGCCGGTTGCGGAACTCCGGCTCCTTCAAAGCCTGTTCGAACGACGTCTGGTCCTCCCACTCCGCGACGTTGAAGTACACGGAAGGGTCGCTCTGCGAGCGGACGAGCTGGTAGCGGACGAGACCGGGACGGGTGCGCATGAACTCGGCGACATGGGCGTAGATGCGTTCCAGGTCCTCGGCCGCTCCGGTGAGTGTCAGCTTGTTGACGAAGACGACCACGACGACTCCTGTGTCTCGAAGGGTGAGGGCGGCACTCGCGCGGTCCGCCCCTGCCACCTTCGACGCGCCCGCTGATGGCCTGTTGGGGCGGCGGTGGAGGGCAGCGCCGCCCACCGGGACCCCATCAGTGCTCCAACGGCCCTCCGCAGACTGGCTTCCTGGCCGGCCCGCCCCCTGGCGGCGCCCCCGGACAACCCAAGACGACCCAAGACAACCCAGGACAACCCAAGCGACCAAGGAGTGGCCGTGTCGGACGAGCACGTACCCGTTCTCATCGTGGGCGGCGGCCTCGCGGGCCTGACCACCGCGCTGTTCCTGGGACTCCACGGCGTCAGGCCGCTGGTGGCGGAGAAACATCCGGGCACCTCGGTCATCATGAAGGCGCGCGGGCAGTACCCCCACACCATGGAGGCGCTGCGGATCGGCGGTGTCGCCGACCGGATCGCCGCCGCGGGGCCGGACGCCGGCACCGGCGAGTTCTACATGGTGGTGGCCGACAGCCTGGCGGGCCCCGTCCTCAAGCGGATCATGACCGAGGGCGAGATGGCGATGCGTCATGTCTCGCCCGAGGACTGGGCGATGGCAGGGCAGGAGCGGACCGAGGTGATCCTGGCCGACCGGGCCCGGGAGCTCGGCGCCGAGCTCCTCTTCGACACCGAACTGGTCTCCCTGGCCCAGTCGCCGGACGTGGTCACCGCTGTGCTGCGGGACGTGCGCACCGGCACCGAGCGGACGGTGACGGCCGACCATGTGGTGGGCGCCGACGGCGCGCACAGCCCCGTGCGACAGGAACTGGGCATCGCCATGCACGGCCGCGGGAACCTCGGCGAGATCTTCCGGGTCTTCTTCGACGCCGACCTGAGCGAACCGCTGCGCCAGCTGCCGGGGGTCGCGGAAGGCCGCAAGTTCGCGCTCTTCTGGCTGCAGCAGCCGGCACCGGGCGTCTTCTACACCACGGACGTGCCCGGCCGTTACGGCTATGTGCTCGGCATGTCCCAGAACCCGCCGGACTTCGCCACCTTCACCCAACAGCGGTGCGCCGAACTGGTCCGCACCGGCCTGGGCCTGCCCGATCTGCCGTTGAAGGTCGTCGAGACGGGACGCACCGACATCGTCAGCGAGATCGCCGACCGGTTCAGCGACGGCCGCGTCCACCTGGTGGGCGATGCGGCCAGGCTGGTGCCCGCGCCGGGCGGCCTCGGCGGCAACACCGCGATCACGGACGGCTTCTACCTGGCGTGGAAGCTGGCGATGGTCGTCAAGGGCGAGGCCGGTCCCGGACTGCTCGACAGCCACGACGCGGAACGCCGTCCGGTCTCGGAGATGATCGGGGAGCAGCAGCTGCGCAACACCGTGGAACGACTGGCGGGTTACCTCGACGACGGGGAGCTCGCCGCGCCGCTGCCTCCCGTCGTCCAGGCCTTCGGCTACCGGTGCGCGGACGGCGCCGTGGTCCGCGAGCCCGACGACGCCGCGGAACTCCTTGAGGACCCGGCCGCCCCGACCGGCCGCCCCGGATCACGGGCGCCCTATATACCGCTGCCCGAAGGCTCACCGGCCGCCTCCACCACCGCCCTGTTCGGCCGCTCCTTCGTCCTGCTCACCGGGGACGGCCCACAGGACCCGTGGACGGCCGCGGCCGCCGAGGTGGCCGACCGGCTCGGCATCACCCTGCCGGTGCACAGACTCGCCGGCGCCCAGTGGGAGAAGAGTTACGGCGTGAGCGGAGCCGGCGCGGTGCTGGTGCGGCCCGACCGCTTCATCGCCTGGCGCTCCAGCGGCCCGGCCGGGGACACCGACGCCGCGCGGCAGTGCCTGGAGAGCGCCCTGCGCACCGTCCTGGACCGCCCCGAACCGGCCCACTAGCGGCCTTCGACCCACCCCACACATGTACGGACCAACGAGGAGACGACGATGATTCTGGTGACCGGAGCCACGGGAAACGTGGGCGGGAAGGTGCTGTCGCTGCTGCGCGCCGACGGGCACAAGGTGCGGGCGCTCACCCGCGATCCGGGCCGGGCGGCGTTCGCCGCGGGAGGGGACCTGGAGGTGGTCGCCGCCGACCTGGGGCGCCCCAAGACGCTGCCGCCCGCGCTGGAGGGAGTGCAGAAGGTCTTCCTGATGTCGCTCGGTGCGAACAAGGCGACCCACGACGCGCATCTGGTGGCCGCCGCGCGTGAGGCGGGCATCGAGCACATCGTGCAGCTGTCCACCCTGGGGGTGGAGATGGCCGAGGACCCGAAGACCAACCCGCTGGGCCACTGGCACCGAATCGCCGAGGACGCGCTGCGGGAGTCGGGGGTGCCGTGGACGATTCTGCGGCCGAACGGCTTCATGAGCATGAACCTCGGCTGGGCCGCGTCCATCAAGGCCGAAGGCGTCGCCCGCGGGCCGCTCGCGGACGTGCCGGAGGCGATCGTCGACCCGCGGGACATCGCCGAGGTCGCGGTGCGGGCGCTCACCGGGCAGGGCCACCAGGACCAGGTGTACGAGCTGACGGGGCCGCAGGCGCTGACGGGCCGTGAGCAGCTCGCCGTGGTCGGTTCGCTGCTCGGGCGGGACCTGCGCTTTGAGACGGTTCCGCTCGCGGCGCACCGGGAGATGATGCTGCGCCACTTCTCCGAGGAGACCGTGAACGGGGTGATCACGACGCTCAAGGAGGCGATCGAGCACGGCAGCGAACTGCACGGCCGGCTGTCGCCCGACGTCCGCCGGGTACTGGGCCGCGAGCCGCGCTCCTTCGCCGTCTGGGCCCACGACCACCTGGACTTCTACCGCGCCTGACGGGCACGTCGTCCCGCCCGGATGGTCGTGCCCGCCCTCCGGGCGGGGGAAGAACTGGCACACTCTGTTCCGAACAGCAGATCAACGAACCACGGGGAGCCGTCATGTCCACGCAGGCCGACGCCGCAGGACGCAGTTCGCCGGTGCCGGGGCGCGGCATGGACCCACGGGCGGCCCGCAGCCGGGCCGCCGCCCTCGCGGCGGCCCAGGAGCTGCTCGTGGAGCAGGGGTGGTCCGCGGTCACCCATGTCGCCGTCGCCGCACGCAGCGGGGTGGGCCGCACCACGCTGTACCGCCACTGGCCCGACTCCTCGTCCCTCATCTACGAGGCCATCGCCCAGCGCATCGCGAACGCCCGCCCCACGCGCACGGGCGTGCTCCGTGACGACCTGGTCGGCCAGCTCAACGGTCTGCGGGCCCTGCTGCACGACCCGGTGGGGGAGCGCGGGATGCGGGTGGTCATCGAACGCGCCGGTGTGGACCCGACGTTCGCCGAGCTCAAGGCGTCGCTGTACCAGGCGGGCTCCGGAGGGTTCCGCGCGATCGTCGAGCGGGCGAAGGAGACCGGCGAACTGCCCGGCGACCTGGACACCGAGCTGGCCATCGACCAGCTCGCGGGCCCGCTGATGTTCCGCCGGCTCCTCGCGGAGCGCACCTTCGGCGCGCAGTACGTGCACACCGTCGCCGACGCCTTCCTCGCGGCCAACCCGCCATCCCGGCACGGGACGGCGGACGGCAGCGAGAAGGGCTGAGGCGCCACCCCGGACAGGCAGTGCGCGCCTCAGCCCTCCTCGCCGTGCCGTGTGGTGCGGTCAGCGCCGCACCAGCTGCTCCCGGCGCCCCGCGGGTCCCCCCGCGGTCACCAGATCGCCGCCCGCGGGCACCAGCCGTCCGTTCGACGCACCGGGTTCGGCGGCCAGCACGGAGTCGGTGTGCGCCAGGATGTCGATGGCGGGGTCGCCCGCCAGGATCGCCTGGTGCAGACGGCGCACCCGGGGCGAGGGGTCCAGGCCCAGCTCCTCGCGCAGCACGGTGCTCAGCCGCCGCAGCACCTCCAGCGCCTGGGTGCGGCGGCCGGTGCGGTGCAGCGCGAGCATGAACTGGGCGTGCAGGCTCTCGTGCATCGGGTACTTGGCCGTGAGCTGGCTCAGCTCGCCCAGCAGCTCCTGGTGACGGCCCAGGCGCAGATCCGCGGCGATGCGCTGCTCCTGCACGCTCGTGCGCTCCTCCTCCAGGCCCACGAGATGAGCCCGCAGGACAGGACCTCGCTGTACGTCGGAGAGCGCGGCCCCCTTCCACAGCAGCAGGGCTTCGGAGAGACGGGCCGAAGCCCGCACGTCGTCGTGGTGGAGCGCCGAGCGGCCCTCGCGCACCAGGGACCAGAAGCGGTTGGTGTCGAGTTCCTCGCTGCGCACGGCCAGCAGATAGCCGCCGTCACGGGTCTCCAGGATGAGGCGGGCGGCCTGGAGGCTGCCGATCCGCGGCACCCGCCGCAGGCTGCGCCGCAGCTGGAGTATGTAGGACTGGAGGGTGGAGAGCGCGCTGTTGGGAGGGGAGTTCTCCCACAGCTCTTCGATACACGTGTTGGTGGACACGACCTGGTTCGCGTTGAGGAGCAGCAGAGTGAGCAGCTGTCGCTGCTTGGGAGCCGTCGGAGTGTAGGACTCGCCGCGCTCGTTCATGCGCAGGGGTCCCAGTACGGAGAATTCCACGTCGGTCTCGCACACCTTCCAAGAGAGTGACAAGAGTTGTGTTGCCCCGTGCCCGGCGGGTCAGAGAACCCTTTCCATGCCGCCGTCGATCAGGTCGGCGAACTCCTGCGGTGTCCCCCACCGCCCCACCGGCCCTCCCGTCGCCTCCGCCGCCGCCGGGCCAATCCCCCGACCCGTTGCCGTCACCACCACGGACTTCCCCGCATGCTGCAAATCCATGATCTGGATGCCCCCTGTTTTGTGCTGCGCGAATTCGCCTAACTGGAATGAAGATTAATCGGGTGTGCACACCTGCCGTCAACCGGTGGATCACATCGTTCGAACCCCGCCTCTGGTACGGGCTCTGACCTGCGGTCATCGGCTTCCTGGGGGAGGGGAACTCCACGGTAACGAACCGCTCTCCGGCCCGTCGGCGCCGGCAATTACCGGGTCGTGACTAAGTCCCGTTTAGGCTTTTCGCGAATGTGGCCCCGCTGAAATTCATCGCCCCACGATTCACTGCCCGTCCATTTACCCACCCATTTACCCACCTCACTTGTACGTGTGACCTTGGAGCGGTTGGATTCTGATGGCTGATGAGAAGGAACTGCGGGAGTACCTCAAGCGTGCGGTCGCAGATGCGCGGGATGCCCGGCGGCGGCTGCGTGAGGTGGAGGACCGGGCGTGCGAGCCGATCGCGATCGTGGGGATGGCGTGCCGGTTTCCGGGTGGGGTGAGCAGCCCGGAGGGGTTGTGGAAGCTGGTGGACCGCGGGGTGGACGCGATCTCCCCGTTCCCGGCCGACCGGGGCTGGGACGAGAATCTCTACGACCCGGACCCGGACCGTGCGGGCAAGTCCTATGTGCACGAGGGCGGGTTCCTGGAGGATGCCGCCGGTTTCGAGCCGGAGTTCTTCGGGATGTCGCCGCGGGAGGCCATGGCGGCCGATCCGCAGCAGCGGCTGCTGTTGGAGACGGCGTGGGAGGCGATGGAGAGTGCGGGCGTGGTGCCGGCCGCGTTGCGCGGCAGCCGCACCGGCGTCTTCGCCGGGCTGATGTACCAGGGGTTCGCCGCGAGCATCCTGGACGACGTCCCCGTCGACATCCAGGGCTATGTCGCAGGAGGCGCTTCCAGCAGCATCGCCGTGGGCCGGGTCTCGTACACGTTCGGGTTCGAGGGCCCCGCGGTGGCGGTGGACACGGCGTGCTCGTCGTCGCTGGTGGGGATTCACCTGGCGGCGACGGCCCTGCGCCAGGGGGAGTGCGACCTGGCGCTGGCCGGGGGCGTGACGGTGATGGCCACACCGACGTCGTTCGTGGAGTTCTCGCGGCAGCGGGCGCTGTCGCCCGCGGGGCGGTGCAAGTCGTTCGCGGCGGGGGCCGACGGCACGGTGTGGGGGGAGGGTGCGGGTCTGGTGCTGCTGGAGCGGTTGTCGGATGCGCGGCGTCTTGGGCATCGGGTGCTGGCGGTGGTGCGGGGTTCGGCGGTGAACCAGGACGGTGCGTCCAATGGTCTGACGGCTCCCAACGGTCCCTCGCAGGAGCGTGTGATCCGGGAGGCGTTGGGGAGCGCTGGGCTCTCGTTCGCGGATGTGGATGCGGTGGAGGCGCACGGGACGGGGACGCGGCTGGGCGACCCGATCGAGGCGCAGGCACTGCTGGCCACCTACGGGCAGCAGCGTCCTGAGGGCCGTCCGCTGTACCTGGGGTCATTGAAGTCGAACATCGGGCACAGCCAGGCCGCCGCCGGTGTGGGCGGTGTGATCAAGATGGTGGAGGCGATGCGGCGCGGGGTGCTGCCCAAGACGCTGCACGTGGATGAGCCGTCCCCGCAGGTGGACTGGGACTCCGGTGCGGTCGAACTGCTCACCGAGGCCACACCTTGGCCGGTGTCAAAGGAGCGGCCGCGCCGTGCGGGTGTCTCTTCGTTCGGCATCGGCGGGACGAACGCGCACGTGATCGTGGAGGAGGCTCCTCCCGCGGCTCCCGCGGCTGCCTTGCAGGAGCCGCCGATCGCTGCCGCCGCTGGACTGTCGGTGGTGCCCTGGGTGGTCTCGGGGCGCTCGGCGCAAGGACTGCGGGGGCAGGCGGCGCGGCTGCTTGCGGCCGTGGAGTCCGTGGAGGCCGTGGAGTCCGGCTCCGCCCCGGAGCCCCGGGACGTGGCCTGGTCCCTGGCGTCGGGGCGGGCCGTGCTGGACACGGCCGCGGTGGTGGTCGGCGCTACCCGGGCGGAGCTGGTGCGCGGCCTGACGGCACTGGCATCGGGTGCGGCGGACGGTTCGGCGGCGGCGGGGGCGTCGCGCTCACGTAACGCGGCGGATCTGGCCTTCGTGTTCACGGGGCAGGGGGCCCAGCGGCCCGGCATGGGCCGGGAGCTGTACGAGGCGGTTCCTGAGTTCGCCGCGGTGTTCGACGAGGTGTGCGAGGCGCTGGACGCGCACCTCGCGCGGCCGTTGAAGGACGTGATGTTCGCCCAGGAGGGATCGGAGCAGGCGCAGCTGCTGGATCGGACGGAGTTCACGCAGCCGGCGTTGTTCGCCCTGGAGGTGGCCCTGTTCCGTCTCCTCGAGCGGTTCGGTGTGGTGCCGGACTTCGTGGCCGGTCATTCGGTGGGCGAGGTGGCGGCGGCGCATGCGGCGGGTGTGCTGTCGCTGGCGGATGCGGCCCAACTCGTGGTGGCACGGGGGAGGCTGATGGGATCCGCGCGTGAGGGGGGCGCGATGCTCGCGGTCCAGGCCGACCCGGAGAAGGTCGCCGGCGACCTGGCCGCACTGGCGGGCAAGGTGTCGCTGGCCGCGGTCAACGGGCCGGACAACGTGGTGGTCTCCGGTGACACGGAGGCCATCGAGGACCTTGAAGCGCGCTGGCGCGCAGAGGACCGGCGGGTGCGCCGGCTGCGGGTGAGCCATGCCTTCCATTCACCGCACATGGACGGCGTCCTCGAAGAGTTCGAGCAGATCGTCCAGGGCCTGTCGCTCCAGGCGCCGCGGATTGCACTGGTGTCGACGGTGACGGGCAAGGTGCTGTCCGGTCAGGAAGCATGCTCGCCGCGGTACTGGGTGCGGCAACTGCGCGAGGCGGTGCGGTTCTTCGACGCGGTGCGCTGTCTGGAGCAGGAGGGCGCCGCCGACTTCGTCGAGCTCGGCCCGGACGGGGTGCTCAGCGCCCTGGTCTCGGCCGGGGCCGAACGGGATCCCGGTCTGGTGGCGCCGGTGCTGCGGGCGGACCGGCCGGAGCAGGAGTCGCTGGCGGCTCTGCTGGGCCGGCTGTACGCCCGCGGGCGGCACGTCGAGTGGACACGGGTGCTGCCGGGCGCGGTGCGGGTGGATCTGCCGACCTATGCCTTCCAGCGCAAGCGGTACTGGCTGGAGGAGCACTCCGGGAGCGGGGACGCGGCCGGTCTCGGGCTCGCCGGCGCCGGGCATCCGCTGCTGGGCGCCGCGGTGCCGGTCGCCGACCAGGACCAGGTCCTGCTCACCGGACGCATCTCCCGCCGCACCCACCCCTGGCTCGCCGGGCACACCGTCCTTGGCACCGACGTCGTACCGTCCTCGGTGTTCGTCGAACTCGCCGTCCGCGCGGGCGACGAGAGGGGCTGCACCGTCCTGGAGGAACTCTCCCTCGCCGCCCCGCCGGTGCTGCCGCAGACGGGCGGGCTGCAGATCCAGGTCCGCGTCGGCGCGTGTGACGACACCGGCCGCCGCACCGTCACCATCCACGCCCGGCCCGACGCCAAAGACCCCGCCCACACCCCCGACAGCCCGTGGAACGCCTGCGCCCAAGGGATCCTCGCGGTCGACGATCCCGCCCGGACGCGGGCCTCGACCGTGGACCCGGCAACCGGAGCCCCGACCGGCGAAGAGGACGGACGTGAGGGCAAGACGACCCAGGTCCGCCTCCCCGAAGAACTGCTGGCGCAGGCCGGGCGCTACGGCCTGCACCCGGCCCTCCTCGACGCGGCGCTGTCCGCCTCCCCGGCACCCGCCGCGGCCAACGGCGCGGAAGGCGTCCTCGTGCCCGCCCTCTGGCGCGACGTCCGGCTGCACGCCGTGGGCGCCGACACCCTAGGAGTGCGGTCGACCCGCCTCGACGACCAGACCCTCACGCTGGACCTCCTGGACCCCGAGGGCCGGCCGGTGCTCGGCGTCGGATCGCTCACCTACCGGGTCGTGCCCGAGGAGGAGTTCGGCGCCACCTGCGCGCCGCGCGGCACGGGCCTGTCCATGATCGAGTGGATACCCTACGACGCCGCCCCCGAGCCCACGGCCCGCTGGGCGGCAATCGCCGCCGACGTGCCCGGCATCCCCCGCTTCGACGATCTCGGTGCGGCCGCGCGGGCCCTTACGTCGGGCGAGGCGGCCTTCGACCTGCTGCTCGTGCCGTGGCCGTCGACGGGCGACGTGCACGAGGGAACACACCGGGCGCTCTCCTTCGTGCAGGAACTGCTGGCCCAGGACGCGCTGCAGGGCACGCCGGTCGTGGTGCTGTCCCGCAACGCGGTCGTGACGGGCGATGACGACGCGACGCGCCTGGACCTGGAAGCGGCGGCGGTACGCGGGTTGTTGCGTACCGCGGGCGCCGAGGGCGCAGGCAGCCTCGTACTGGCCGATGCGGATACGCACACCCCGCCGCTGGACCTGCTGGCGTCCGCGGCACGCTCCGGGGAGTCCGAACCGGCGGTGCGCGCCGGCCGGATCCACGTGCCCCGGCTGCGTCCGGTCCCGGCCGACCGCCCGACCGGGCAGCCGTGGAAGCCGGACGGCACGGTCCTGGTGACCGGCGGCACCGGAACCCTGGGGGCCGTGCTGGCCCGGCATCTGGTGGCAGAGCACGGCGTCAGGGATCTGCTGCTGGTCAGCCGTCGTGGTGCCCAGGCGCCGGGCGCGGCCGAACTGAGCACCGAGCTGGGCGAGTTGGGAGCTCGCGTGACGTTGGCCGCGTGTGATGCGGCGGACCGGGAGGCACTGGCGGCGCTCCTTGCGGCGATACCGCAGGACCGTCCGCTGACCGCGGTGGTGCACACGGCCGGCGTGCTGGACGACGGTGTGCTGTCCGCGATGACAGCGCAACAGCTCGACCGGGTCCTGCGGCCCAAGAGCGACGCGGCCCAGAACCTGCACGAGCTCACCCGGCACCTGGACCTCACCGCCTTCGTCCTCTTCTCCTCCTCCGCCGGTACGTTCGGCGGGCCCGGCCGGGCGAACACCGCGGCCGCCGACGCCTGCGCCGAAGGCCTGGCCCGCCACCGAAAGGCGCTCGGGCTGCCCGCCACCGCCGTGGCCTGGGCCAGGTGGGAACTCGACGGCTCCGGCGCCGCGGCGCGGCGCTCCGGTCTCGACCTGCTCAAGCCGCTCACCGCGGATCAGGGCCGTGGCCTCTTCGACCGGGCGCTCGACCTCGGCGCGGACGCGGGCTCTGCCGCCGTGGTGATCGCGGGCGTCGTGGACCGGGCCGCGCTGCACGCTCACGAGGCCGTGCCGCCCGCGTTGCGCGACCTGGCCGCAGGCCCGGCGCGCCGCACCGCGCACACTGCCGGCGACGCGGGGGGCGCCACGCTGGCCGACCGGCTCACGGACCTGGACGAGGCGGAACGCGGCACGCTCCTGCTGGACCTGGTCCGGACGCAGGCGGCGGCCGTGACGGGCCGGCCGGACCTGCACGCGATCGCCGCGGACCAGGCGTTCCAGGAGATGGGGTTCGACTCGCTGGCGGCCGTCCAGCTGCGCAACCGTCTGACGGCCGCGACCGGGCTCAACCTTCCGGCCACCCTGGTCTTCGACCACCCGACCCCACGCGACCTCGCCGCTCACGTCCTCGACCGCCTTGGTCCTGCCGAGGCCGACGTGTCCACGCATGTCCTGTCCGAGCTGGACCGCATCGACACCATGCTCGCTGCGGTCTGCGAGGACGAGCGGCACCGGCAGATGGTCCGTCGGCGCCTCCAGAGCATGGCGTCCAGGCTCGGCGCCCCGGCGCAGGGAACCGCCCGAGCCGACGATCCGGCCCCCGCCGACCGGATCGAGTCCGCGTCGGTGGACGAGCTGTTCGCCCTCATCGACACGGAACTCTCCGGCCCCGCCGACTGACCTCTCGTCAGCTCGCCCCACCGTCAACAGACTTTCTGAACTTCCTGAAAGGGATACCGAGCCGATGTCCAACGAAGACAAGCTTGTCGACTACCTCAAGCGGGTGACGTCCGATCTCCAGGAGACCCGCAGGCGGCTGGCCGAGCGGGAGGCGGCCGACGACGAGCCCGTCGCCATCGTGGGCATGGCCTGCCGCTATCCCGGCGACGTCGCCTCGCCCGCCGATCTGTGGAACCTGGTCGACCAGGGGACCGACGCGGTCACGGAACTGCCGCACGACCGCGGCTGGGACATCGAGAAGATCAAGGAGAAGAGCTACTCGGTCGAGGCGGGCTTCGTGCACGAGGCCCCCCTGTTCGACGCGGGCTTCTTCGGCATCTCTCCGCGCGAGGCCGTGGCGATGGACCCGCAGCAGCGGCTCCTGCTGGAGACCTCCTGGGAGTTGTTCGAGCACGCGGGCCTGGACGTCACCGCGTTCAAGGGCAGCCGGACCGGTGTGTTCGTCGGCATCGTGGAGGAGAGCTACCTCGGGCTCAACGCCCCCGAGGAGTTCGAGGGCTACCTCATGACCAGCAAGCTCAGCAGTGTGGCTTCTGGCCGGATCTCGTACACCTACGGCTTCGAGGGGCCCGCGGTGTCGCTCGACACGGCCTGCTCCTCGTCCCTCGTCGCGATGCACTCGGCGATCCGGTCGCTGCGGTCCGGCGAGTCGACCCTGGCTGTCGCCGGCGGTGTGACGGTCAGCTGCGACCCCGGCGGCCTCATCGACTTCGCCAAGCAGCGCGGTCTCGCCGCCGACGGGCGGTGCAAGTCGTTCGCCGCCGCGGCCGACGGCACCGCCTGGTCCGAGGGTGCGGGGCTGGTGCTGCTGGAGCGGTTGTCGGATGCGCGGCGTCTTGGGCATCGGGTGCTGGCGGTGGTGCGGGGTTCGGCGGTGAACCAGGACGGTGCGTCCAATGGTCTGACGGCTCCCAACGGTCCCTCGCAGGAGCGTGTGATCCGGGAGGCGTTGGGGAGCGCTGGGCTCTCGTTCGCGGATGTGGATGCGGTGGAGGCGCACGGGACGGGGACGCGGCTGGGCGACCCGATCGAGGCGCAGGCACTGCTGGCCACCTACGGGCAGCAGCGCCGTGACGGGCGCCCCCTCTACCTGGGCTCGCTGAAGTCGAACATCGGCCACAGCGTCGCCGCCGCCGGTGTCGGCGGTGTGATCAAGATGGTGGAGGCGATACGGCGCGGGGTGCTGCCCAAGACGCTGCACGTGGACGCTCCGACGCCGGAGGTGGACTGGGACTCCGGTGCGGTGGAACTGCTCACCGAGGCCAGGCCCTGGCCCGGCACGGGGGCGCCGCGCCGGGCCGCCGTCTCCTCCTTCGGAGTGAGCGGGACGAACGCGCACGTGGTGCTGGAGGAAGCCCCGGAAGAGCCCTCCCCCTCGCCCTCGCCCGCACCGGACCCGGAGGCCGCCGACGCCGCCGGCGCCTCGACGGTGGTGCCGTGGGTCGTGTCGGGGCGTTCCCTCGAGGGCGTACGGGGGCAGGCGGCGCGGCTCCTTGCGGCCGTGCAGGCCGATCCCGCGCCGGCGCCCCGGGACGTGGCCTGGTCCCTGGTGTCGAGCCGTGCGGTCTTCGAGGACCGTGCGGTCGTCACCGGCAGTTCCCGGGACGAACTGGTCGCAGGCCTTGGCGCGTTGGCCCGCGGCGAGTTTGCACCGGGCGTCGTGAAGGGCACCGCGTCCGGCACCGCGGGCCGCGCGGTGTTCGTGCTGCCCGGCCAGGGCACCCAGTGGACGGGCATGGCGGTGGGGCTGCTGGACTCCTCACCGGTGTTCGCCGAGCAGATGGGCGCGTGCGGCCGGGCGCTCGCCGAGTTCGTGGACTGGGACCTTAAGGGCGTGCTCCGCCAGGCACCGGGCGCGCCGTCGCTGGAACGCGTCGACGTGGTGCAGCCGGTGTCCTGGGCGGTGATGGTGTCGCTGGCGGCGCTGTGGCGCTCCTACGGCGTGCAGCCGGCGGCGGTGGTGGGCCACTCGCAGGGCGAGATCGCGGCCGCGTGCGTGGCCGGCGCGCTGTCCCTGGCCGACGGGGCGCGCGTGGTGGCGCTGCGGTCGCAGGCCATCGCGGCGGGCCTGGCCGGCGGGGGCGGGATGGTGTCCGTGGCACAGGCGCCGGCGGACGTCGAGACCCGCCTTGCGCGCTATCGGGGCCGGCTGGAGGTCGCGGCGCTGAACGGCCCCGGGTCCGTCGTGGTGGCGGGCGACCCGGACGCGCTGGACGAGCTCCTTGCGGAGTGCGAGGCCGCGGGCGTGCGGGCCCGGCGGATCGCGGTGGACTACGCCTCGCACACCTGGCACGTGGAGCGGATCGAGGACGAACTGGCCCGTGTTCTGGCCGACGTGCGGCCGCTCCCCTCCGAGGTGCCGTTCTTCTCGACGATGACCGGCGACTGGCTGGACACCTCCACGATGGACGCCGGGTACTGGTACCAAAACCTGCGCCAGACGGTGCGCTTCCACTCCGCCGTCCAATCCCTTGCCGCCGAGGGCTTCGGCACGTTCATCGAGGTCAGTGCGCACCCGGTGCTGTCCACGAGCGTCCAGGACATACTCGAGAGCGCGACGCGGCCCGAGGTCCCGGCCGTGGTGGCGGGGACACTGCGCCGCAACGAGGGAGGCCTGGGCCGCTTCCTGACCTCGCTGGCCGAGGTGTGGGTGCAGGGCGTGGACGTCGACTGGACCGGGGCCCTGGCCGGTGCGGGCGCCCGGCGGGTGGACCTGCCGACCTACGCCTTCCAGCGCAAGCGCTACTGGCTCGACGAGCAGGCCGTGACCGGGGACGCGGCGAGCCTTGGCCTCGCCGCTGCCGGGCACGCGCTGCTGGGCGCCGCGGTGCCGGTCGCGGACGGCGACGAGGTCCTGCTGACCGGGCGCATCTCCCGGCTCACCCACCCCTGGCTCGCCGGGCACACCGTCCTTGGCACCGACGTCGTACCGTCCTCGGTGTTCGTCGAACTCGCCGTCCGCGCGGGCGACGAGAGGGGCTGCACCGTCCTGGAGGAACTCTCCCTCGCCGCCCCGCTGGTGCTGCCGCAGACGGGCGGGCTGCAGATCCAGGTCCGCGTCGGAACGTCCGACGACACCGGCCGCCGCACCGTCACCGTCTCGGCGCGCACCGACGCCGCCGACACGCTCTGGACGGTCCACGCGGCGGGCCTGCTGGGCGCGGACGCCACAGCCGACGCGGCGGGCCTCCAGCAATGGCCGCCGCCCGGCGCCGAGGAAGTCGCCCTCGACAGCGGGACCGCGGAGCCGACCGGGGCCGGCACCGGGCACGGGCCGACCCTCCCGGGCATCACCGCGGCCTGGCGCTCCGGCGACACCCTGTTCGCGGAGGTGAGCCTTCCCGAACAACTACAGGCGGGCTGCGCGTACTTCGGACTGCATCCGGCACTGCTGGACATGGCCGTGCGCGCCGTAGGCCTGGCCGAGGACGAGCCGGCGAGCCCCCTCGCGCCGATCGCCGCCGACTGGCGAGGGGTGCGCCTGCACGCCGTCGGAGCCGCCGCCCTGCGCGTCCGCATCGACCGGGCCGCGGACGGCTTCACCCTGCTGGCGGCGGACCGCGTCGGGCACCCCGTCCTGAGCGCCGAGCGGGTCGAGCCGCGCGCACTGAGCGCCCAGACCCTCGACGAGTCGCTCAAGCACGGCTACGACGCGCTGTTCGAGACGGCCTGGCAGCCGCTCCGCGGCACGCGGGAAGACACCGGCGGCCTGCGCTGGGGCCTGCTCGGCGACCGCGGGGGCAGCCTCACCGTGCCCGGCGCCCGGGCCTTCGCCGACATAGGCGCCGTCGCGGCCGCCGACACACCGGTGGACGCCGTCCTCCTCGACCTCACGCGACCTCACGAGCCGCCGTCGGGAGCGGATGTCCCCGGCTTCGTGCGTGCGGCGGCGCACCGGATGCTGGCGCTGCTGCAGGAATGGCTGGCACAGGAGCGGCTCGCCGCCACCCGGCTCGTCGTGGCGACCCGGGGAGCGATGAGCCCGCTGGGGGAGGGAACGGCAGATCCGCAGGCCGCCGCACTGTGGGGGCTTGTGCGCTCGGCACAGTCGGAGGCGCCGGGCCGGATCGTGCTGGTCGACATCGACGGCGACCCGCGTTCCGCGGCCGCACTGCCGACGGCCCTCGCCTCGCAGGAGCCGCAGACGGCGATCCGGGACGGCAGGATCCTCCTGCCTCGGCTGCGCCGCGTCGCTCCCCCCACCGCCACCGCCACGGGCATGAACCGCAACCGGTGGAAGCCCGACGGCACGGTCCTGGTGACCGGTGGTACCGGATCCCTGGGCGCGCTGTTCGCCCGGCGGCTGGTCGCCGAGCACGGGGTGGCGCGGTTGCTGCTGGTGAGCCGGCGCGGGCCGGGCGCCCCCGGGGCGCAGGAGCTGCGCCGGGAACTGACCGGTCTCGGCGCCGAGGTGGAGATCGCCGCGTGCGACATCACGGACCGGGAGGCGCTGGTGGATCTGCTGGCCGGCGTCCCCGCCGACCGTCCGCTGACCGGCGTCGTGCACACGGCCGGTGTCCTGGACGACGGTCTGCTGCAGGACCAGACGCCCGAACGCCTCGACACGGTCATGCGCCCCAAGGTCGACGCGGCGTGGCACCTGCACGAGCTCACCCGCGACCTCGGCCTGACGGCGTTCGTCCTCTTCTCCTCCCTCGCCGGTGTGATCGGCGGCGCCGGACAGTCCAACTACGCGGCCGCCAACGTGTTCCTCGACGCCCTGGCCGAACACCGCGCCGCCGCGGGACTCGCCGCCACCTCCGTGGCCTGGGGCGTGTGGACCCAGGACAGCGGCATGACCGGCCACCTGAACGATGCGGACCTCAACCGCATCGCCCGGGGCGGCTTCCGCCCCATCGGGCAGGAGCAGGGGCAGGCCATGCTCGACACCGCGCTGCGGCTCGGGACACCCGCCCTGGTGGGTACGCCGCTCGACCCGGGAACCCTGCGCGAACGGCCCTCACAGGCACCGCCCGTGCTGCGGGCACTGCTGCGCACACCGGTGCGCCGCACGGCCCAGAACGTCGACAACGGCTTCGACACCCTGCTCGGGCGGCTGGCCGGACTCGAGGAGAAGGAACAGCTGCGCCGGGTGCTCGACGTGGTCCTGGCCGAGACCGCCACCGTGCTCGGGCACACGAGCACCGACGGCATCCGGCCGGCACAGCGGTTCTCGGAGCTGGGCTTCGACTCCCTCACCTCCGTCGAACTGCGCAACCAGCTGGCCGGCACCACCGGCTGCCGGCTCCCGGCCACGGTGGTCTTCGACCGGCCCACGCCGACGGAGCTCGCGGCCTTCCTGCGGACCGTCCTTCTGGAGCGGCTGGGGGAGCAGGTGTCCACCGCGCGCGACGCGGTGGACTTCGAGGCCGAGATCGACCTGCCCGCCGACATCGTTCCCGCGGCAGAGGTGTCCTACGAGGTCACCGACCCGCAGGAGGTCCTGCTGACGGGCGCCACCGGCTTCCTCGGCGCCTTCCTGCTCCGTGACCTGATGCGCTCGGGACGCGGCACGGTGCACTGCCTCGTCCGCGGCGCCGACGAGGAGGCGGCGCGGGCACGGCTCAGGGCGGGCCTTGAGTGGTTCGGTGTGTGGGACGAGATCGACCCCGCCCGGCTTTCCGTGGTCGTCGGCGATCTCGCCGAGCCGCGTCTGGGGCTCGAGGAGAGCGACTTCGACAGCCTGGCGAGGCGCGTGGACGCCGTCTACCACGCCGGGGCGACCGTCAACTGGCTTTACCCGTACACGGAGTTGAAGGCGCCCAACGTGTCCGGCACCGTCGAGGTGCTGCGGCTGGCCGCACGTGAGCGCTCGGTTCCGGTCCACTACGTGTCGACGACGGGAGTCTTCTCCGGCGGTGAGTCCGACGGCATGCCCCGCAGGCCGGACGACCCGACCGCGCCCGTCGAGCGCCAGCCCACCGGCTACGTGCAGAGCAAGTGGGTGGCGGAGCGGATCGTGGGCCTGGCCGCGGACCGGGGGCTGCCGGTCACGATCCACCGGGCCGACGTCATCTCGGGCGACCAGGCACGGGGGGCCTGCCAGACCAGTGACTTCGTGTGGCTCAGCCTCAAGGGCCTGGTCCAGGCCGGCGCCGCCCCCGAAGGTCTGGGCGGGAACGTGCACTTCGTGCCGGTCGACTACGTCAGCGCGGCGATCGTCGCCCTGTCCCGGAAGAAGGAGGCGTCCGGACAGATCTTCCACCTGTTCAACCAGAGCGGGGTGACCTTCCGCGACTGCGTGGAGTATCTGCGGGGGTACGGCTACGCGATCGACGAGGCGGATCACGGCAGTTGGCGCGCCCTGGTGCAGGCGGACCGCGACAACGCCATGCTGCCGCTCTTCGACGCGTTCGAGGCGATCGCGCTGGGCGGCGACGGAGCCTTTGCGGGCATCGACACGACCTCCACGGAGACGGCCCTGGTCGGCACCGGCGTCGAGTGCCCCCCGCTCACGGAGGAACTCTTCCGGAAGTACGTCGAGTTCTTCGTGCGCGTCGGCCACTTCCCCGCGCCGGGCAGGCGGTGAAGGGCAGGTCGTCTTCGGGCTCGATCCGCCGTCCGCCCCCGCCCCTCTCCCAAAGGGGCGGGGGCGGACGGCGGGCGGCCGGGCGCCGCTGCCGTCGCTACGACTCCTGCGGCGGCAGGTACTCGAGGTTGTGCAGGACGCACAGTTCCCTCAGGCTCTCCTCGAAGACCGGCTCAAGATCCGAGTAGGCGAAGTCCAGTTGGTGGAGGACTTCCATGCACAGCAGCCCGTAGAGCCTGATCCAGCTCTTCAGGAACTGGTGCAGTGCCTCGGGAGGCAGCGGGCTGTCGGCCCGGGCCGCGTACTCGAGGATCTGCTCCTGCAAAGAAGGAGGCAGATCCTCGAACCGCGTGGCCGGGGAGGGGTTCTTCTCCCAGATGTCGACGAACTGGTCGAGGAAGACCTTCTCGAACTGCTGCCCGGCACGCAGCCGCGGCGACTCCGCGTCGTGGCGTGCCGCCGCGCGGACCGGACTGGCGAACATCCAGCGGAACTCACCGGGGTGGTTGATCGCCCATGCCCGCATCGAGCGGCAGGTGGCGGCCAGCCGCCGGCCGGGGTGCTCCGGCGGGCAGGCGTCCCGCGCCGCCTGCATGGTCGTCGTCAGCTCCTGGTAGAAGTCCGCGATCACCGCTTCGACCAGCGCGTCATGGCTGGCGTAGTAGCGGTACACGGCGGGTCCGCTCATGCCCATCTCGCGGGCCACGGCGTTGACCGTCACGCCCGTCGGTCCGTGCTTGCGCAGGAGCTGGCGGGCCGTGCTGCGGATCTCCAGCAGGGTGGCTTGCCGGCGCTTCTCCACGCGGCTGCTTGACGTCTGCTGCGGCATCTTCCTGTCCTCGCTTCCAGTCATTGACATGATAGGTAACCTATGGTTTGTTAGTGCCTGTAAGGTAAGTCATTGCGTAAAACATTAATGAGCAAGCGACGCAGAGTCCACAGCTGCTCCACGGTCCGGATGTGAAGGAGCTTGTCGGGGTGGCGGGAGAGGGCGCCGGCCACCGTCGATCCGGGGCGTCCGCCGGGTGGTGGCGGTGCAGGACACCCGAATCGAGCAGCTGATCGACGCGCTGGAGAAGGCGGCCACCGCGGGCCTTGCCGTGCGGTCGGGCGCGGAGCGACCGGAAAAGCACCTCGCATCACGCAACCACGAGAAGGAGTCGTCATGCCGGACGGTACGGTGAAGCCCGCGCGGCGCCCGTCACTCAATCCCCTCGAGCACCTCTTCGCCAAGCAGCGGCTGGAGGGAGTGATCACGGAGACGGACTCAGTGACCCCGACGATGAAGCGCATCCGGATCGCCGCCGACGGGCTGAGCGGAACGGTCATCCCCCCGGGGCGTCACATCCGGATCCAGATCAACGACCCCCTGTCGCTGTACGGGATCCTGCGCCCGGGTGAAACGCTCCGCACCTACTCCGTCTGGGATCAGTCGGATGACGGCCGGGAAGTTGAAATCCGAACGCATCTTTACGACGGCGAGGGTATCGGACTGCGCTGGACCCGCGATGTTCAGGTCGGCCAGGAGGTCTCGTTCTGGGGGCCGTTGGGTGATTTCGACCTCCGGACGGACGCTCCGTACCACGTGTTCGTCGGCGAGGAGACGGCGTCCGCCGCGTTCGGCCCCATGATCAGGGCGCTCGGGTCCGAGGCGCGGGTGTACGGGGTGCTGGAGAGCGAGTCCCCCGACGACGAGGTGCCCGTGCCCGGGCCGCACATCCTCAGGCGCGCGTACCGCAGGGGCGCATCCCCGGTCTCCTCGCAGGCTCTGCTCGGCGCGGTGTCGGACCTGGACCTCCCCGAGGAGATCGGCGTGGCGTACGTCGCGGGTGAGGCGCGTACGTGCCAGGCGGTCCGGGACCACCTCGTCCACGTGCGGAAGTGGCCCCGTACTCAGATCAAGGTCAAGCCCTTCTGGACACCGGGGAAGCGAGGGCTTCACCACTGAGCCAGGGGACGGGCTCCCTTGACCGTCCTCCTGGTCCCCCTCCCCGGCGCGCGGGGAAGAGGCAGTCAGGGTGTGCTGTCGGCGAGGCCGGAGACCAGCCGGTTCGCGGGTGCGGCCAAAGGGCTCGCCGGCAGTCGGCGGGACGTGCCCGGCGGATCGATGGAGATGGTGGTGCAGTGCGGTGTCCCGCCACCCCAGGCCGGACGCCGGTCGAAGAGCTGCGGGCGCGCTGCGGCCACGATGAACAGGGGCCCCCGGGCCATCTCACTGCTCACCCTGCCGACGAAGTCCAGCAGGGCTTTCTCCGCCTCGTGCAGATCGTCGACGACCATGACCAGCGGGCAGTCCTGCACGATGCTTTCCAGGGGGTTCTGGCCGGAATTCAGAGACTGAGTCAGATCGATCTCCAGTGCCTCGTTTCCGTAGGGATCGAGAAGCGGACTCTTCCGCAGGTGGAAAAGGTGAGTACCACGAGCCGGCCGCCATTCCTGGTCCGGCCTGGAGGGCACCAGGAACCAGGTGTCGATCGGCTGCCCCATGGAGCGGCGCTCGAATTCCTTGAGCAGCCTGCTCTTTCCGCTACCGGGTTCTCCGATGATCGTGACCACATGAGGAGTTTCGCGGTGCCGGACGCGCTCCAGCATGCCCCGCAGGATGTCGAGTTCGATCTCCCTGTCGACCACGCCCGCCGCCGGCGGCCGCTCGGTGCGCGAGCGCGACTGGATCACCTTCCAGGCTTGCGGCGAATCGCCGACGGAGACGAAGGAAGGTGCCGAGGCGGTCAGCTGCCGGGTGTTCCCGCAGACCCAGACCTCCCCCGCGGAGGCCCGGGACAGCAGGGACTGGCACGCGTCGAGCAGAGCGCCGTCCGCCGACCGGACGGAGCCGTCGGCCTCGTAGCGCAGCAGTGCCTCTCCCGTGGATACCGCGGCCTGGACCGTCGCCTCGCCGGCTCGCCGGGCGGAGCGGTCGAGCGGAGTGACCGTGGGAGCGGTGTGGAACTCGTCCCGGATGGCCAGGGCGGCACGCACGGCTCGTTCGGCATGGTCGTGGCCCTCGTGCCCGGGCCCGAACACGGCCAGCTGTGTGAACCCTATGGAGCTGATCACCGATCCGCCCTGGCGGCCCACGAGGTCCCGGATGCGGCCGGCCAGGCGGTCACGCAGTTCGTCGCTGCCCTGCGATCGCCCGCCGCCCGTGGGCGCCCTGAGCCCGGTCTTGAGCAACAGCACGCTCACCGCGAGGCGTTGGCCCGCCGAAGCGGTGCGCTGGAGCGGCACCCGCACTCGCGTCCTGAGGCCGTGCGCGTCGGCGGAGACGTCCTTGCCGTGCTCCGTGCCCTCGTGGATCGCGTACTCGTGAACCCTGGGCCGGGCCGGGGCCGCAGCCGCCCGGGGCTGTGCGGACCGCGCCGGTGTGTGGTCCTGCGACGGGCCGGCACCTGTCCGCACAGGCGCCGGTGACGGAGCCTCGGGCTGTGACAGCTTGGGGTCCTGCGCCAGGATCGCCTGCTGAAGAGACTGCAGCTCGCGCCGCGGCTCCAGGCCGAGGTCCTCGATCAGGGATGTGCGGACCCGGCTGTAGACGCTCAGTGCGTTGGCCTGCCGGCCGCACCGGTACAGGGCCAACATCAACTGTCCGCACAGGCGCTCGCGCAAGGGCTCCGCCTCGACCATCGACTCCAGTGCCGCGAGTGCGGACTGATGCCGTCCGCAGCGGAGCTCGGCCTCGAAGTAGTCCTCCATCGCGTCGAGCCGGGCACTCTCCGCAGCGTCGAGCTCGGGCCAGTTGAACCCGCTCTCGACGAGGTCGGCCAGGGCATGGCCCTGCCAGAGGGACAGGGCGTCGCGGAGGATGACCGCGGCCTGCGCGGGGGAACCGGACTCGAGGGCGGTGCGCCCCTCCTGTATCCGGCGGTGGAAGAGGTGCAGGTCGATCTGGTCGGGTTCGACCTGCAGGACGTATCCGGGAGCCTTCGTGAGCAGGATCCCGCTCTGGCGGTCGGTGCCGCAGGCCGCGAGGGATCCGCGAAGACCCCATACGGCGTTCTGGAGGATCTTCCGTGCTGTTGTCGGCAGTGTTCCGTCTGCCCACAGCGCGTTGAGGAGTTCTCGGGTGGGGACCACTCGATTGGCGTTCAGGAGCAGATAACCGAGTGTGGCGCGCTGTTTGGTCCCGCCCAGAGCGATGGACTGACTGCCGTCGAGGACTTCCAATGGCCCGAGTATTCGAAACCACATGACTGCTCCTCAATTGACTGAATCCGTACCAGCAGATTGGTGTCTCTGTTGAGTCTGCGATGTTCGTGGTCCGGGTGAAGAGCCGGTACCGGCCCGTGGTCCGTCATCCGGTTCCGCGCAGCGGCAGACCACTGGCGGGCGTCCAGGATGTCCGGGCCGGGGGCTCGTGCCGGACCGCGGAGATGGTCCGCCCTCGCGATGGGCGGAGCGGATGAGGGATCTAGGGGGCGGATTTATCGATTCCGCAGGGCGTTAGCCGTGGGCTCTCGACGCCGGTGACGGGCGGAGCGGGCTGAAGGCCGACGAATGGTGCTGAAACGGTTGCTGCACAGACCTGTTGCAACTGCGGTATCCCCCCATGTGTGTCACCCGCTGATGCCCGAAGGCGGCAGCGGAACCCCGTGCGTGACGTACACAAGCCCCCCGGAAATCAATCCGTTTCGGCCGGTAGGGTCACCCTAACCATCGTGATGCCCTAAAACAAGTGTGACTATCCGTGTCGGTCTGTGGTATCCGACACGGGGAGGGGTCCCGTCCGCGAGGTCCCCGAGAGGGGCCGTTCCGGCCGGTCAACGCTGCTTGAGGCATCGCTCCCATTGTCCCGCCTCGGCTTGGCCATTCCGGGGTAATCGGCGTATCTGTGGCGGGTGTTCGGCGCTTTCCTGGCTGGATGTGCGGTGGTTCGGCCGGTGTAGCCTCCGGAGAGGCGGGCCGCTTTCGGACCGGCGCGCGGCTCTTGGCCCGCCGTGCCCTGCGATGTCTCGGCCGATCCGGCCGGGTCGACGTCCCACGGGACTGCGGTGCATCCACGTCCGCACGCAGGCCGGGCAGAACGTGGCGATCCCTTGACCGGCCGGGCGTGAACGGTCTGCCGGAGCCCTGTCGCACCGCCGAAGCCGGCCCCTGTCGTCATCCACCCCCAACACCGGGAGCAGTCATGACATTCACTGATGCGAAGAGCGTTGTCCTCGCCTACCTCAAGGCCATCGACGAGCGGGACCCGGAGGCCATCCAGGCGACCCTCTGGGAGGACGCCGAGTTCCGCATCCCCGGCGAGCACGCGCTTGCCGGCAGCTGGGTGGGTCTGGACGAGATCCTCAACAAGTTCATGCTGCCGCTGATGGAGCTGTTCTCCACGGAGGTCCCCTACACCATTGAGATCTCGCAGGTCATAGCAGAGGGCGACACGGTCGTGCTCGACTGCGTGGCCCGTGCCGCGTCCCGCACCGGCGAGCCCTACGAGGCGAACATCGTCTCGGTGTTCTCCATCAGGGACGGCCGGATCAAGGCCATGCGCGAGTTCTTCGACACGCAGTACTTCGTGCGGACGCTGATCGGCACCGACGGCTGAGTGGGGGCCGGGAAGGCCGAGTTACCGCCGTGTGAGCGCGCCCGCCTAGCGTCGAAGACCACTCCGCGCGGCATGTCGCGCACTCGAGACCCGCTGGGCGGGCCTGCCGCGGGTTCCCCCGGGCGGTCATCGCGGTGTCGCCTCCACCCTCTTGAGGCGAATGCCGCGCTGACCGTTCCCCGGCCGAGAGGCGGCTATCGGTAGTGACACGCAATCAGGTCTCAGAACTGCACGAGATCCGTGCGCAGGTGCTGGCCGGACCCAGCGAGAAGGCGACGAAGGCCCAGCATGCCAAGGGCAAGCTGACCGCGCGGGAGCGGATCGAGCTGCTGCTCGATGCGGGTTCGTTCCGGGAGGTCGAGCAGTTGCGCCGGCACCGGGCGACCGGTTTCGGCCTGGAGGCCAAGAAGCCGTACACCGACGGTGTCATCACCGGCTGGGGCACGGTGGAGGGCCGCACGGTCTTCGTGTACGCGCATGACTTCCGTATCTTCGGCGGCGCGCTCGGCGAGGCGCACGCCACCAAGATCCACAAGATCATGGACATGGCGATCGCGGCCGGTGCCCCGCTGGTCTCCCTGAACGACGGCGCGGGCGCCCGTATCCAGGAGGGCGTCTCCGCGCTGGCCGGGTACGGCGGGATCTTCCAGCGCAACACCAAGGCGTCGGGTGTCATCCCGCAGATCAGCGTGATGCTGGGCCCGTGCGCCGGCGGTGCGGCGTACTCGCCGGCTCTGACGGACTTCGTCTTCATGGTCCGTGAGACCTCGCAGATGTTCATCACCGGGCCGGATGTGGTGCGTGCGGTGACCGGTGAGGAGATCTCCCAGAACGGTCTGGGCGGCGCGGACGTGCACGCCGAGACCTCGGGCGTCTGCCATTTCGCGTACGACGACGAGGAGACCTGCCTCGCCGAGGTGCGCTACCTCATCGCGATGCTGCCCTCGAACAACCGCGAGAACCCGCCGGTGCACGAGTCGGACGACCCGGCGGACCGCCGCTCGGACGTGCTGCTCGACCTGGTCCCGGCGGACGGCAACCGTCCCTACGACATGGCCAAGGTCATCGAGGAGCTCGTCGACGACGGCGACTTCCTGGAGGTCCACGAGCGCTGGGCCCGCAACATCATCTGCGCGCTGGCCCGTCTGGACGGCAAGGTGGTGGGCATCGTCGCCAACCAGCCGCAGTCCCTGGCGGGTGTCCTGGACATCGAGGCCTCGGAGAAGGCCGCCCGCTTCGTCCAGATGTGCGACGCTTTCAATATCCCGATCGTGACGCTCCTTGACGTCCCCGGCTTCCTGCCGGGCGTCGACCAGGAGCACGGCGGCATCATCAGGCACGGCGCGAAGCTGCTCTACGCCTACTGCAACGCGACGGTGCCGCGGATCTCGCTGATCCTGCGCAAGGCGTACGGAGGTGCCTACATCGTGATGGACTCCCAGTCCATCGGAGCGGACCTCACCTACGCCTGGCCGACCAACGAGATCGCGGTGATGGGTGCCGAGGGCGCCGCCAACGTCATCTTCCGCCGGCAGATCGCGGCCGCCGAGGACCCCGAGGCGATGCGTGCGCGCATGGTCAAGGAGTACAAGGCCGAGCTGATGCACCCCTACTACGCCGCGGAGCGAGGCCTGGTCGACGACGTCATCGACCCGGCAGCAACCCGCGAGGTGCTCATCAGCTCCCTGGCGATGCTCCGCAACAAGCACGCCGACCTGCCGTCGCGCAAGCACGGCAACCCCCCGCAGTAATCCTGCGGTAACCCGGTGGTCACCAGGCGCCCACATCTTGGCGCCGGCATCCCTCACAGTGACGGAGGACCCTCTCCCATGACCATTGTTTCTGCTGCTCACACGCTGCTGCGTGTCGAGAAGGGGCACGCCGAGCCCGAGGAACTCGCGGCCATCGCCCTGATCCTGATGGCCCGTGCGGCCGCGCCCGGCCCAACTGCGGCCCACCGCCCGCGGTCCCGGGCCGGCTGGCGCCGGCTGGAACGTGAGCGCGGGTTCCGTGCCCCGCACAGCTGGCGCTGAACACTCCTGCCGCCGAGCCGCTCCCCACCATGTGACGATGACTGGCTCTCCAGGTCCGGATGCCAAGGTCTGACAGAGGATGACTCGACCAGGAGGTCAGTATGGGCACGACTTCGCCCGCCCGCCGTCATGCAGACATGGAGGCGCCGCCCGTCAGTTCGGGAATGCTCCGCAATGTGCTGCGCGAGGTTCCGACGGCCGTCACCGTGGTCACGGCGACAACAGGGGACAGGCCGGCGGGGTTGACCGTGGGGTCGTTCGTGTCGGTGTCCCTGGATCCGCCGCTGATCGGGATCTTCGTCGACGAGAAGTCCTCCAGCTGGCCGGAGATGCGGAACTCGGCGACCTTCACCGTCAACGTCCTGTCGGGCGATCAGCAGGAGCTGTGCGCACGGTTCGCGGCCAGCGGCAGGGACAAGTTCGCAGGGCTGCCGCTGCAGAAGTCACCTCTGGGGAACCCCTTGCTGCCCGGCATCGCCGCGTGGCTCGACTGCCGGGTCGTGGAGGTGCGCAAGCTGGGGGACCATCACTTCGCCCTGGCGCGAGTGGCCGGTCTGGGGACGACCGCGGCAACCACGTCGATCGTCTTCCACCGCGGCACCCTGCACGCCATCCCGTGAGACCGCCGTGCACGCGCTTGACGGACGGCGTCGGGGCGGCGGTCGGGCCGCGTCACCGCTGACAAGGCGGTGCATCAACCCAGCATCGGCAGGCACCTGTTCGCGGTGCCTGCCGACGCGGTGATACGACTCGAGTTGCCCGGCCGGCGACCGAGCCGGCCCCCTGCGGCCCCCCCCCGGCACGGCCTCGACCAATCGCCGAGGACACCGCTGGATGCGCCGGGGAGGCGATCAGCCGGTTCGCGTGGGCAGCGGAGCCGGCTGCGGCTCGGGGTGGGCTTCCTCTTCTGCGGGCGGCTGCGGCTCGGTGGATTTCCGAGGCATGAGCAGGGCGACGACCAGGGCGCCGGCGCCGAGGGTGACCGCGCCGATCAGGCTCGTCTGGGACACCGCGTCGGAGAAGGCGGATCCGACCGCGTCGGCCATCTGGGTCGAGCCCTGGGCGATTTCCGCAGCCTGCTGCTTGAGCTTGGCAGCGTCGGCGGGCGAGGCGGCATGGGCGGCCTGCTCGGTCAGTTGCTGTGCCCTCTCCTGGAAGGACTGTGCCACGGCGTTGCCCGCGGCGACCGAGTCCTTCGCGGCCTCCAGCGCCTCCGGCGGCACCTTGCGCCCCTCGGTTGCGTCGGTGAGATTCGCCGCGTACGAGGAGGCGAGCGCCGAGCCGAGCACGGCGATTCCGAGCGACCCGCCGAGTTCGAGCGAGGTGTCGTTCACGGCGCCGCCGACGCCGAGTTCCGACTCCGGGAAGGCGCCCATGATCGTGTCCGTGCAGGGGGAGACGGCGAGGCCCAGGGAGAGGCCGAGCAGGGCGAGCGGAGCCACGAAGTCCGAGTACGTGGAGCTCCCGTCGGTGCTGATGAGCAGCGCCAGGGCCGTCGTGCCGCCCACCATGCCCACGGTCACCATGATGCGCGCGCCGAGGCGCGGTGCCAGCACGCCGGTGGTCGCAGCGCCCAGAAAGACCCCGAGCGCGAGCGGCAGCATGCGGATGCCGGTCTCCAACGGGTCGTAGTCCAGGACGAATTGGAAGTGCTGCGTGAGGTAGTAGAAGACGCCGAACACGGCGAGGAAGAAGACCGCGATGGCGAGGTTCGCGGCGGCGAAAGCGCGCTGGGTGAACTTCCGCACGTCAAGGATCGGCCGCGGGTGGCGCAGCTCCCACCAGACGAACAGGAGCAGGCCGAGCCCGGCGATCGCCGCGGCGGTGATCGCCGACTTGCCCCAACCGAAGTGGGGACCGTCGATGATCATGTAGATCAGGGCGCCGGACCAGATCACCGAGAGCACGCCGCCGCCGTAGTCGATCCGGCCGCGGTCGCCGGCCCTGGACGGCGGCACCAAGACGTACGCCGCCAGGACCGCGACGACGCACGCCGGAACGTTGATCAGGAACGTGGACTCCCAGCCGTTGTCCTTGAGGAGTACGCCCGCGATCAGCGGCCCGGCGGCGATGGAGAGGCCCGAGGTCGCCGCCCAGATGGTGATGGCCTTGGCCCGCTCCTCGCGCGGGAACGTCGCCGCGAGCAGCGAGAGCGTCGCGGGCATGATCATGGCGGCGCCGAAGCCCATGACCGCGCGGACGACGATGACTTGGGCCGAGGTGTCCGCGAAGGCGCCGGCCACGCCGCCCGCGGCCATGATGAGCAGCCCGAGCACGAGCGAGCCGCGGCGGCCGTACTTGTCGCCGATCGCGCCGAGCAGCAGCATCAGCGCGGCGTACGGAACGGTGTACGCGTCGATGACCCACTGCAGGTCGGAGCTGGACAGATCGAGATCGCGGGTCATGGCTGGTGCTGCAACCGTCAGGGCGGTGTTCGCCATGACCGAGATCATCAGACTCAGGCAGAGCACCAGCAGCGCCCACCAGCGACGGGCGTACGGTCGGCTCATCCGCTCGACCGGCTCTTTGACGAGTAACGGCATGGGGCCCCTCCGTTCTTGGTTCCGGCTCTGCGGCTGACGGGCAGCGGGTGCAGAGCGGCGCAACAAGCAGTTGCACACACCTGTGCAATGTAGCGGTACTTGCACATGCCTGTACAACTAGGAGTCATGACGACCCCACACGCCTCGGGCCTCCGGGCCTTAGCCAACCGTCGACGCATCCTCGACATCGCCCACGCCGAACTGCTTCGTGCTCCGGACGCATCCATGAATCAGATCGCCCGCGCGGCGGGTGTCGCGCGGCGCACGGTCTACGGGCACTTCCCCAGCCGCGACACGCTGGTCGCCGCGCTCATCGGCGAGGCCATCGAGTCGGTGGAGCAGGCCCACGTCGTGGGCCGTGAAGGGGTGGCGGATCCCGTCGAGGCGCTGGCCCGCTCGCTTCTCGCCGTCTGGGAGGTCGTCGACCGCTACCGCCTCCTGCTCGCCCTCGCCCCGCAGAGCCTCACGATGAAGGGCATCCGCGACCGCCTCGGCGTCGTCCATGAGGCCGGGACGCGCCTCATCCAACGCGCCCTGGACGAAGGGACGTTCACTTCGCCGTTGCCGGCGGAGGGATTGCGCTACGTCCTGGAAGGGGTGTTGTTCTCGGTGATGGAGGCCACCAACAGCGGGCATGTGCGCCCCGAGGAGGCGGGCCGGGCCACCACGGTCACGTTCCTGTGTGCCGCGGGCATGCCGCACCATCGCGCCGTCGAGTTGCTGGCCAGGATTCTGGACCGGTGAGACCCCGTGCCGCGGGGGTGTCACCTCGACGCCCTGCGGCACCGATATTCTCCCTGCACCCCGGTTGCACACCGGAGAATACACGGTCGGAAACTTGACGTGTCTCGGAATGACAGCCCCGATTACCTGCGTAAAGAGGGCCGAGTTGCAATGCGATGACCGCACAGTGGGCGGTCGGTCAGGGTGATGGGATACACATCGTGCGCCCACTGTCCGCTCATCGCGCTGTCTGTTTCCGTCCCGCCCGGCTTTCCGGTCAGGGGGCAGAAACTATTAGCCTTGTTTCAATCCCTCACTACCGTTAGGTTGACAGTCGTCCGTGGCGCCCCTAGGCGCCTATATGCGGACCGCCATCGAAGCCCTCCATCGTCGCAGCATCGCGCTGCCGTGGGAAGAGCAACTGAATCCTAAATTGATCTCAGGCAAACGGGGAGTCCTGATGTGGTTTCGTATGCTTGGCCCTCTGGAAGTCATCAAGGACGGACGATCTATAGCTCTGGGCGGAACCAAGCAGAGAGCCACTCTGGCCTACTTGCTGCTGAATGCGAATCGCGTGGTGCCCACCTCCGAACTACTGAATGCATTGTGGGCGGAAGAGAAGGCTCCGGCAACAGCGCGTAAAATTCTGCAAAATTCTGTCTGGGGGCTGCGCCGGGCATTAGCGGCCCATCAGGCCGGGCCCTGGTCCGAGATTCTGGTGACGAAGACACCGGGATACATGATCCAGGTCGACCCTGACCAGGTCGATCTCCATGTGTTCCATCAGCAGACCGCCGAGGGGCGGGCCGCCCTTGAGGCGGGATTCCCGGACAAGGCGGCGAGGACCCTCAAGGGCGCGCTGGACCTGTGGCAGGGCCAGGCCCTCACCGACCTCGCGGAGGCCGGGTTCCGCTGGCCCCAGCTCACCGCCGCGGGGAACACGCGGCTCGACACGATCGAGGACCACTTCGAGGCTGAACTGCAGTGCGGGCGGCACCAGTCGACGCTCGGTGCACTGGAGTCGATGGTCGAGTCCGAGCCGCTGCGCGAACGCATGTGTGGCCAACTCATGCTGGCGCTCTACCGCTGCGGCCGGCAGGCGGACGCCCTGGATGTCTACGGTCGCCTGCGGACCTTGTTGATCGACAACCTGGGTCTGGAGCCCCGGCGTGAACTCCAGGCGCTTCAGCACGCCATCTTGAACCACGATGCCGGACTGTCCCCGTCCGGGCCCTCCCCGTCCGGGCCCTCCGTGTCCGGACCCTCCGTGTCCGGACCCTCCGTGTCCGCCGAGGGTGACGCAGGCGTCCGCTCCTGCGGGGCTTCGACCGCGGACCGGGAAGCGGCCGAGCCGGGGGCGGACTTCCCCGAACCGGTTGCGCGGGCGACCGAGATGCCGGCGCCTCCTCATGTCGTGGCCCTTCCGCCCCCGTCGCCCGCGCCGGCTGTTGCGACAGCACCGACGGGGACGCGCCGTGTCGTGAGCGTGCTTCTCCTGAGGCTGGACTTCGGGCCTGCGCCGGAAGCCTCGCCGTCAGGCGAGAACGACGACCTGCGCGATGGCATGGCCGACCGCGTCCGCGGCCTCGTCGCCGCGTTCGACGGCGCGGTCATCGGCTCGCTCGGCTCCACCCACCTGGCGGTCTTCGACGCCCTGGACTCGGGCGGCAACCACGCATGGTCCGCCGTGCGCGCTGCCATGGCGATCCGCAACGAACTCCACGCCAAGGGCTCCTCCGCCCCGCTCTCGCGACCGGGTCAGGAACGGTGCGGTCCCACGCTCCACGCCGCGGTGGCGACCGGAGAGGCATGCTTGCGGTACGGCGGGAGCGGGGACACCGGGGCGGGGTGGTCTGCAGACGGGGAACCGCTCGACGAGAGCCAGTTCCTGCTGGGCCATGCCGAGTCCGGCGAGATACTGGTGTGCGGGAAAACGCGTCAGATGACGGCTTCGGCCGTGTACTACGACAGTGCGGGCGACATCGAGCGCGCGTGGAAGGCCACAGAGGAACGCACCCGTTTCCCCGGGGTCCAACTCGGCCCCGCCGACCGGGAGGTCGAACTCGACGTCCTGCACGGCCTGTGGCACCGGGTGCGCCATCACGGCACGCCCCATGTCGTCACCGTCCTCGGCGGCCCCAACACCGGCAAGAGCCAACTGCTCAAGGAATTCGAGCGCCGCATCCTGGACCTGCCGATCCCGCCCCGGTTCCTCTCGTACTCCGTGCCCTGCCAGTCGCCGGGGCGGCTGTACGGGGCGGAGGCCCTGGCCGAGCTCGTGGGTCTGCTGGACCGTGAGGTGTTGTCCGGCGGTTCGGCGGAGCCGCGTCCGGTCGTGATAGCCATCGACGACCTGCATCTGACCGACGAAACGCTCCTGGACTATGTGGGCAACGTGTGCGGCGGGACGGCCAGCGGGCCGGTGTTCGTCGTCACGACGGCACGCCCGGAACTCTTCCGCAGGCGGCCGGCCTGGGGCGGCGGGATGTCGCTCATCACATCCCTCTCCCTGGACCCTCCGGCCCTGTTCGTCAGGAACGTCCTGAGGGATACCCGCCTCGGCACATCCGACGCACCGGGCCGCGGCGGCAACTGACTGCCGGTGCCGGGCTCGTAGGGAGGCCCGTCGCGGGCCGGGCCTCCGGCAGCCGATGAACAGATGCGCCCGTATCGCGAACTCACCTATCGCGAACTCACCTGTGGCGCTGCGCGGCCCCGGACGGAGTGCGTGCGCAGCGCCGTCTCGGTGACCACCGCTTCCTGTCTCTGCTCGGCGAATCAGCGCCCAGGGCACTTGGAGATCGGCACCGGGACGACAGGCGCGCAGCCGCACGGGGGGACGGCTGCGCACCAGCTTTCAGGGTTTTGCCGCGACGGGGTCCGGGTCAGCTCTGCCGCGCCTCCTGCAGGACCCCTTCGCTGACGGCGTTTCCGGTCACCGCCGCGTCCAACACGTCCATCAGCCGGGCGATCTGCGCGTCCCTCAGGGAGAGGGCCCGGGAAACTCCCCAGGCGCTTCCCGCGACAAGGACGAGAGCCGTCGCCGCGAACCGCCAGTCCTCAAAGCTCTTCAGCATCGTCATCCCGGTGCCTTGACTATGGACAGTACGAGTTCTACTCAGTAATATTCGAACCACTGACTTAACTTACGAGCTATAACAAACCATAGGCTAGCTACCATGTCAATGCCTACGAGTGCGAGGACGAAGCGATGGGCCAGCAAACGTCAAGTCCCTGGGTGAAACGGCGCCGGCAGGCCACACTTCGCGAGATCCGCACGACAGCCCGCCACCTGCTGCGCGAGCACGGGCCGACGGGAGTGACGGTCAATGCCGTGGCCCGGGAGATGGGCATGAGCGGCCCCGCCGTGTACCGCTACTACGTCAGCCATGACGCCCTGGTCGAAGCGATCATCACCGACTTCTATCAGGAGCTCACCTCGACGATGCTGGCGGCGCGGGACACCTGTTCCCCCGAACTCCCCGGCAGGCGGCTGCTGTTGACGTGCCGGGCGATGCGCGCCTGGGCCATCGACCACCCCAGCGAGTTCAGCTGGATGTTCGCCAGCCCCGTGATGTCGGCGGTCAAGCCGGACGAGGAGTCCCCCCGGCAGCAGGCCGGGCAGCAGTTCGAGAGTGTCTTCCTCGACCAGCTCGCGGACGTATGGAAGCAAGCCCCTTACCCGGTGCCGGCCTTTGACGACCTGGCACCATCCATCCAGCTGCAGATGAACGAATACTCGGCCCGGACGAACACCGCGCTCCCGCCCGAGGCCCTGCATCTGTTCCTGTCGAGCTGGATCAAGCTCTACGGCCTGCTGTGCATGGAGATCCTCCGCCAGCTCGACTTCGCCTACAGCGACCTCGAGCCGGTATTTGAGGAGAACCTGTACGAGCTGTGCGCCATGCACAATCTGACGTACGAGCCCCCCTCCAAGTAGCACCCGCCCCGGCGGAAGCGGGCCCTCCCTGCAAAAGCCCTCCGCCCGTCCGGCCGGCGGCAGGTCAGGAGGAGAGCAGCGACTCTCGCACCGCTGCCGCGACCTGCTGGACCTGGTCCTGGAGATAGAAGTGGCCGCCGGGGAAGACGCGCACCTCGGTGGGGGCCGAGGTGAGGCCCTGCCACTGCGCCGCCTCTTCCGGCGAGACGAGCGGGTCCGCCTCCCCGGTCAGCACCGTGACCGGGCAGTCCAGCGAGGCGCCCGGGGTCATGCGGTACGCCGCAAGCGCCCGGTAGTCGGCCCGCACCGCCGGCATGATCATCGAGACCATCTCGGGGTCGTCCAGGATGTCCTTGCCGACACCCCCCAGCCGGTGCAGCTCGGTCAGCAACTCCTCGGCCCCGGACAGCAGATCGCCGGGGCGCGGCCCCGCCAGCGGAGCGGCACGGCCGGAGACGAACAGGCGCGTGAGTTCCTTCGACGGCTGGTCCCCACGCAGCGACACCGCCGCTTCGAAGGCCACGAGCGCGCCCATGCTGTGCCCGAAGAACGCGCACGGACGCCCGTCCGAGAGGATCGCGCCCAGCTCCGCGTTGACGGCCTCGGCCATACGGGGAATCTCCTCGACCGGCTGCTCCCTGTGGCGGTCCTGGCGGCCCGGGTACTGCACCCCCAGCACCTCGACATCTGGTGCCAGCGCCCGCGCGAGCCCCGTGAAGGAGGTGACGGCGCCGCCCGCATGCGCAAAGCACACCAGCCGGAGGTCCCCCTGGCCCGTCACCCCCATCCGCCGTATCCAGTGGCTGCTGCCCATGGTCGATGCCCTCTTCCTGTTGTCTGTGTCGGTGTCCGGGGCAGGCGGATGCGCCGCTACTCGGCCCCGTCGATCAGCGCGAAGAGCTCTTCGTCGCTGGCGGAATCGAGGTCGTCGGTGGAATCGGGGTCGTCGTCCAGCCCGGCCCCGGTCAGTTCCAGGAGCCGCTGCAGCTGTTCGGTGATCTGCCGCCGCAGCGCCTCGTCATCCCCGACGCCCCGGATGCGCTCCTCCAGCCCGCCCAGAGTGGTGAGCAGGGTGTGAGGTGCGGGGGTGTGCTGGACGGTGAGCTGTCCGTCGAGGAGCCGGGCCAGTGCGTCGACGGAGGGGTAGTCGAAGACGACGGTGTTGGCCAGGCGCAGTCCGCTCAGTGCGTTCAGCCGGTTCCGCAGCTCCACCGCGTTGAGGGAGTCGAAGCCCAGTTCCTGGAAGGCACGGTCCGTCTCGATCTCCCGCGGGTCCTCATGGCCCAGGATCCCGGCCACCACACTGCGCACCAGATCGGTCAGGACCCGCTCGCGCTCGCCCGGGGTCAGGCCCGCCAGCCGCGCAGCCAGCGCCTGCGCCTCCCCGCCGGTCTCGCCTCCGGCCGGGGACCGCCGCCGGCGCTGCGCGGGCACGAGGCCCTGGAGCAGTGCGGGCACGCTGTCACCGCGCTGGTGCAGGGCGCCGGTGTCGATGCCGGTGAGGGCCACCACCGGTTCGTCCGCCGCCAGGGCGGCGTCGAACAGGGTCATGGCCTGTGAGGACGGCATCGCTTTCAGTCCCATGCGGTTCAGTCGTCGCAGGTCGGTGTCGCTCAGGTCGCCGCTGATGCCGCTGGATTCCTCCCACAGGCCCCAGGCCATGGACACGGCGGGCAGTTCCTGGGCCCGGCGCATGGAGGCGAGTGCGTCCAGGAAGGTGTTGCCTGCTGCGTAGTTGGCCTGGCCCGCCGTGCCGAACAGGCCGGCCAGTGAGGAGTACAGGACGAAGGCCTTCAGGTCGAGCTCGCGGGTCAGCTCGTGCAGGTTCCAGGCGCCGTCGACCTTGGGCCGCAGTACCCGCTCCAGTTGTTCCTGGCTCATCTCGGACAGCAGGCCGTCCTCGGCCACACCGGCCGTGTGCACGACACCTGTCAGCGGGTGGTCTGCGGGCACACGCGCCAGCGCGTCGGTGAGGGCTTGGCGGTCGGCGACGTCGCAGGCGGCGAGGGTGACCTGTGCGCCGAGTTCTTGAAGTTCGGCGCGCAGTTCCCGGGCTCCGGGGGAGGTTTCGCCGCTGCGGCTGAGCAGCAGCAGGGACTGCACCTTGTGTTCGGTCACGAGGTGGCGGGCCACGATGGCGCCCAGGGTGCCGGTGGCGCCGGTGATCAGGACGGTGCCCTCACCCCAGTCCGGGCCCGCGCCGGTTGCGGCGGCGGGCACCAGACGCGGCGCCAGCAACTGCCCCTGACGCACGGCAACTTGCTCAAGCCCCGAGCCTGCGAGGGTCTGCAGGAGTCCGGCCACCTCGTCGGAGCCGGCCTGGGCCGGGCTCTCCTCCAGGTCGGCCAGGACGATCCGGCCCGGATGCTCCGACTGTGCCGAGCGCAACAGCCCCCACACCGCGGCGCCCGCCAGGTCGGTTACGCCCTCGCCGTTGACCGCGTCCAGCGCGCCCCGTGTCACCACGATCAGCCGCGAGTCCTCGAACCGGGCATCGCCCAGCCACGTCCGCAGCCATTGCAGAACCCCGCCCACCACACCACGCACCCCACCAGCAACATCCACGGAGGCAGAGGTCCGGCCGGATATCAGCGGTGCGGCGACCACGGCGGGTACGGACGCTTCGCCCCGGTCCACGGCCGAGGCGAGTGCTGCGAGATCGGCGTACGCAGGTGCGTCCGGCAGCGATTCCCCCAGAAGATTTTCCGTGTCTCCCAGGACGGCCCAGCTGCCGGTCGGCTCGTCGGCCGTGCCGGGCCCGACCGCCTCCCACTTCATGAGGAACTGGTCGTCGCCGCGCGTTCCGCCCGCCTCGGCCAGGGCTTCCTTCGACACCGGACGCAGTGCCAGCGACTCCACGGAGGCGACCAGCGCACCGGTCTCGTCGACCGCGGTCAGCGAGACCTCCGAGACGGCGGCGCCGGGGTCCGGCAGCGAGAGCCTAACGCGCAACGAGGCGGAGCTGGCGCCGTACACATTCACACCACCCCAGGCGAACGGCAGCTGCGACTGATCGTCCTGCGTGACGATCCCGGGCAGCAGCGGGTGCAGCGCCGCGTCCAGCAGCGCGGGGTGCACCACATACCGGGGCGCGTCCGCGCGGCAGTCTTCCGGAAGGAGGATCTCGGCGTACACCTCGCCGTCGCCCCGCCACACGCGGCGCATCCCCCGGAACGCAGAGCCGTACGCGTAGCCCCGGTCGATCAGCCGCTCGTAGGCGCCGTCGAGCGGCACTTCCGTAGCGCCTTCGGGCGGCCACACCGTGAGGCCCGCGGCCGCGGAGGCATCGGCTCCGGCTTCCTTCGTTCCGAGGGTTCCTTCGGCGTGCACCTTCCACGTGCGGTCCAAGTCGCCGTCCGCGTCGGCGGAACGGGAGAAGACGCTGATCTCGCGTCGACCGGCGTCGTCGGGTGTGCCCACACGTACGGACACCTGGATCCCGCCGTGCTCCGGCAGCACCATCGGCGCGATGAGGCGCAGTTCCTCGACCCGGTCGCAGCCGACTTCGTCGGCCGCGCGGGCGGCGAGTTCGAGAAGGCCCGTACCCGGCACGAGAACCATGTCGTGGATGGTGTGGTCGTTGATCCAGGGGTGGGTGTGCTGTGAGAGGTGTCCGGTGAGGACGATCTCGTCGGTGCCGGCCAGGGCGAGGGCGGCGCTGAGCATCGGGTGCTCGATGTTCTCCAGCCCGAGTGCGGCCGGGTCCGCGGGGGAGGCCGTCTCCTCCAGCCAGTAGCGCTGGCGCTGGAAGGGGTAGGTGGGCAGGGCGACACGTCGGGCGGCAGGCAGGACCATCTGCCAGTCGATGCGGACGCCACGGGTGTGCAGCTGGCCCAGGAGCAGGACGAGGGTGATGAGTTCGTCCTGCTTACGGCGCAGGGCCGGAGCCACCACACCCAGACCGCCCTCCGTCCCGGACGCGATCATGGCGCTGAGGATGCCGTCGGGGCCGATTTCCACGAAGTCGGCCACACCCTCCTTTCGCAGGGTCTGTATGGCGTCGTGGAAGCGGACGGTGTTGCGGAGTTGGTTGACCCAGTAGTCGGGTGTGGTCAGTTCGTCGGGGGTGGTGAGTGTGCCGGTGAGGGTGGAGATGAGGGGGATGGTGGGGTTGTTGAGGTTGAGGGTGGTGAGGGTTTGGCGGTATTCGTCGAGGGCTGTGTCCATGTGGGGGGAGTGGAAGGCGTGGCTGACGCGGAGGTGTGTGGTGCGCCAGCCGCGTTGTTGCCATTGGTGGTTGAGGTGGTTGAGGGTTTTGGTGTCGCCGGAGACGACGGTGGCCTGGGGTCCGTTGACTGCGGCGATGTCGATGCCGGTCAGGCCGGTGAGGTCGTGGAGGATGTCTTTTTCGGGGGCTGCGACGGCGATCATGGTGCCGTCGTTGCGGGCTGCGGCCATGAGGCGGCCGCGGGTGGTGACGAGGGTGGCGGCGTCTTTGAGGGACATGACTCCGGCGATGTGGGCTGCGGTGATTTCGCCGATGGAGTGGCCGGTGACGTAGTCGGGGCGTATTCCCCAGTTTTCCAGGGTTCGGTAGAGGGCTACTTCGATGGCGAAGAGTGCGGGCTGGGTGTATTCGGTGCGGTCCAGCAGGTCTGCGTCCGGGTCTGTCTCGGTTGCGAACATGATGTCGCGCAGGGGACGGTCCAGCAGCGGGTCGAGGTGTTTGCACACGTCGTTGAGTGCGGAGGCGAACTGGGGTATGTGGGCGGCGAGTTCACGGCCCATGCCCAGCCGCTGCGCACCCTGACCCGAGAACACGAAGCCCAGCCGCCCGGAGCGGGCGCGCTCCTGCACCACCACACCCGGATCGGACGCGCCTGTGGCCAACGCCTTCAGAGCCGCCAGCTGTTCGTCCCCGTTCCGGCCTGCGACGACCGCGCCCGCCTCGAGCAACGCACGGCTCGACACCAGCGACCAGGCCACGTCCGCCGCATCCGCCACGCCCAGGAGGCCACCACGCTCGATGTGTTCGGCCAGGCGGGCCGCCTGAGCACGCACCGCTTCCGTCGAACGCCCCGACAACACCCACGGCACCACCGCACCAACAGCCTTGTCCCGGACCTGTTCCTGCTCCCCGGATTCCTCGGGAGCCGCCTCCAGGATCACGTGTGCGTTGGTGCCGCCGAGGCCGAAGGAGGAGACGGCGGCGCGGGCGGGGCGCTCGCCGGTGTGTGGCCATGGCTGTGCTTCGAGGAGGAGTTGCATGGCGGCGGTGTCCCAGTCGATGTGGGGGGTGGGTTCATCGACGTGGAGGGTGCGGGGCAGGGTGCCGTGGCGCATGGCCTGCACCATTTTGATGACTCCGCCGACGCCGGCGGCGGCCTGGCTGTGGCCGATGTTCGATTTCAGGGAGCCGAGGTAGAGGGGGCGGTCCTTGGCGCGGTTGTGGCCGTAGGTGGCCTGCAGGGCCTGTGCTTCGATGGGGTCGCCCAGGCGTGTGCCTGTGCCGTGTGCCTCGACTGCGTCGATGTCGCCGGGGTTGAGTCCGGCGTCGGCCAGGGCGTCGCGGATGACCCGTTCCTGTGAGGGGCCGTTGGGTGCGGTGAGGCCGTTGGACGCGCCGTCCTGGTTCACGGCCGAGCCCCGCAGCACTCCCAGTACGTCGTGGCCCAGTCGTTGTGCGTCCGAGAGGCGTTCCAGCAGCAGAACTCCCGCGCCTTCGGCCCAGCCCGTGCCGTCCGCGGCCGCCGCGAACGACTTGCACCGGCCGTCGGCCGCCAGACCCCGCTGCCGCGAGAACTCCACGAACGACACGGGAGTGGACAGCACGGTGACACCGCCGGCGAAGGCCAGATCGCACTCGCCCCGGCGCAGAGCCGTCGCCCCCATGTGCATGGCGACCAGCGACGAGGAGCACGCCGTGTCCACGGACACGGTCGGGCCTTCGAACCCGAACGTGTAGGCCACTCGACCTGCGGCGATGCTGCCCATGCTGTTGCTGACGAGGTTTCCTTCGTAGCCCTCCTTGGGGAGGTTGGGACGCGCTCCGTAGTCGTGGTACATCTGGCCGACGAACACGCCGGTGCGGCTGCCGCGCAAGGTGGCCGGCACCACGCCTGCGTTCTCCATCGCCTCCCAGGTGGTCTCGAGGAGCAGCCGCTGCTGCGGGTCCGCCACCGTGGCCTCGCGCGGAGACATCCCGAAGAAGGAAGGGTCGAAGCCGCTCACGTCGTCGAGGAAGCCGCCCTCGCTCACGTACGACTTGCCCACGCTGTCCGGATCGGGGTCGTGCAGGTCTTCGCGCCAGCCGCGATCCGTCGGGAACGGTGAGACCGCGTCGACGCCCTGGTCGACCAGGTTCCACAGGCTCTCGGGATCCGTCACACCGCCCGGATAGCGGCAGGCCATCCCCACGATCGCGATCGGCTCCCGCGCCTTCTCCTCCACCTCACGCAGCCGGCCCCGCGCGTCCCGCGCATCGGCTATCGCGCGCTTGAGGTACTCCCGGAGTTCCTTCTCGTCCGCCATCAGAATCCAACCCTTCAAAGTTCATGTGTGAGGTGAAGCGGGGCGTCCGGGCAGGCGGCCGGCCGGTCAAGGCCGGCCGGCCGCCTGCCGATGCGCGGCTACTCGGCCCCGTCGACCAGCGCGAAGAGCTCTTCGTCGCTGGCGGAATCGAGGTCTTCGTCCAGCCCGGCCCCGGTCAGTTCCAAGAGCCGCTGCAGCTGTTCGGTGATCTGCCGCCGCAGCGCGTCGTCCTGCCCGACGCCGCGGATACGCCCCTCCAACTCGCCCAGGTGTGAGAGCACGGTGTCCGGGGCGTCCGCTCCTCGCGTGGCCCGGGTCATCTGGCCGATCCGGTCGGCCAGTTGCCCGTCCAGGAACCCGGCCAGTGCACCGACCGAGGGATAGTCGAAGACGACCGTGTTCGCGAACCGCACTCCGCTCACCTTGTTCAACCGGTTCCGCAACTCCACCGCGCTCAGCGAATCGAACCCCAACTCCTGGAAGGCGCGGTCCGCTTCGATCTCCCGCGGGTCCTCATGACCCAGGATGTCGGCCACCTCTTCCTGCACCAGGTCCACAAGTGCCCGCTTCCGCTCGTCCTCGTGGAGGCCCGCCAACCGCTGGAGGAGCGGGGACACCGGAGCGCTGTCGAGGGTGGTGAGCGGCGTGGGGGGTGTGGGGGTGTGCTGGACGGTGAGTTGTTGGTTGAGGAAGCCTGTCAGTGCGTCGACGGAGGGGTAGTCGAAGACGACGGTGTTGGCCAGGTGCAGTCCGCTCAGTGCGTTGAGGCGGTTGCGTAGTTCGACTGCGTTGAGGGAGTCGAAGCCCAGTTCCTGGAAGGCACGGTCGGTTTCGACTTCGCGTGGGTCCTCATGGCCCAGGATGTCGGCCACGACGCCGCGCACCAGATCGGTCAGGGACCGTTCACGCTCGTCGGGGGTCAGGCCCGCCAGCCGCGCGGTCAGTGAGTCGGCTTGCGTGCCGGGTTCGGCGGCGGCGGTGGTGGTGGTGCGTCGTCGGCGTGTTGTGGGTGTCAGTGCCTGGAGCAGTGCGGGCAGGTCGTCGCCGCGTTGGTGAAGGGCGCGGGTGTCGATGCCGGTCAGGGCCACCACCGGTTCGTCCGCCGCCAGGGCTGCGTCGAACAGGGTCATGGCCTGCGAGGACGGCATCGCTTTCAGTCCCATGCGGTTCAGTCGTCGCAGGTCGGTGTCGCTCAGGTCGCCGCTGATGCCGCTGGATTCCTCCCACAGTCCCCAGGCCATGGACACGGCGGGCAGTTCCTGGGCCCGGCGCATGGAGGCGAGTGCGTCCAGGAAGGTGTTGCCTGCTGCGTAGTTGGCCTGGCCTGGTGTGCCGAACAGGCCGGCCAGTGAGGAGTACAGGACGAAGGCCTTCAGGTCGAGCTCGCGGGTCAGCTCGTGCAGGTTCCAGGCGCCGTCGACCTTGGGCCGCAGTACCCGCTCCAGTTGTTCCTGGCTCATTTCGGACAGCAGGCCGTCCTCGGCGACACCTGCCGTGTGCACGACGCCTGTCAGCGGGTGGTCTGCGGGCACACGCGCCAGCGCGTCGGAAAGCGCCCCACGATCGGCGACGTCGCAGGCGGCGAGGGTGACCTGTGCGCCGAGTTCTTGAAGTTCGGCGCGCAACTGCGGTGCTCCGGGGGAGGTTTCGCCGCTGCGGCTGAGCAGCAGCAGGGACTGCACCTTGTGTTCGGTCACGAGGTGGCGGGCCACGATGGCGCCCAGGGTGCCGGTGGCGCCGGTGATCAGGACGGTGCCCTCGCCCCAGTCGGGACCCGCGCCGGTTGCGGCGGCGGGCACCAGGCGTGGCGCCAGCAACTGCCCCTGGCGCACGGCAACCTGTTCGTGCGTGGAGCCCGCGATGGTCCGCAGGAGTCCGGCCACCTCGTCGGGGCCGGCCTGGGCCGGGCTTTCCTCCAGGTCGGCCAGGATGATCCGGCCGGGATGCTCCGATTGTGCCGAGCGCAGCAGTCCCCACACCGTGGCGCCCGCCAGGTCGGTTACGCCCTCGCCGTTGACCGCGTCCAGCGCGCCCCGTGTCACCACGATCAGCCGCGAGTCCTCGAACCGGGCATCGCCCAGCCACGTCCGCAGCCATTGCAGAACCCCGCCCACCACACCACGCACCCCACCAGCAACGTCCGCATCGGTGCTGTGCGGTACCTGGAGGACGGTCGTGCCGACATCCTCGGGCAGGCGATCAGTGATGAACACCAGCTTCTCGGGCTCTTCGCCGGGCTCCGGAGTGGGGACCGGCTGCCACTCCACGGCGTGCAGGGTGGCACCCTCTGCGTCGAACTGGCCGGTGAACTGCTGCCGGGGTACCGGACGCATCGTCAGCGCCCGAACTTCTGCTACGGGAGAGCCGTGCTGGTCGGCAATCGCGATGGCGGTGGTGTCGCTGCCCGCGGTCGTGAGCCGGACGCGCAGGCCCGTGAGGCCGTCGGTGTTCCAGAAGGTGGCGCCGTGCCAGTCGAAGGGCAGCCGTAGAAGCTCTCCGGCCTCGAGCTGCTCGGACGCCGTGACGACCAGAGGCTGGATCGCGGCATCGAGCAGCGCCGGATGGATCGCGAAGTCGCTTGATGCATCGCGGAGTTGATCGGGCAGGCGGACCTCCGCGTACAGCTCCTCTCCGCGCTGCCACAGGCCCCGGAGCCCCTGGAACGCGGGGCCGTACTCGTATCCGAGCCCGGCCAGGCGGGCGTAGATGCCCTCCAGCGGGACCTCGGCGGCGTGCTGCGGCGGCCAGTTGCGCAGGGGTTCGAAGGTGTCCGGCTCCGGGGCAGTGCCCGCGGGGGCGAGGCTGCCGCTCGCGTAGCGGGCCCACAGGGCGGTGTTCTCGTCATCCGAGTCGGCGGGTTGTGCGTGGACGGAGAAGGCCCTGATGCCGTCCTGGTCAGGTGCCTGGACGATGATCTGGAGCCGGACGGCCTTCCCCTTGAGCAGGCGCAGGGGCGCCTCCAGCGTCAGCTGTTCCACGCCGGCCGCCCCGGTGCGGGCTGCCGCTGCCGCGCCGAGTTCGAGGAACGCGGTCGCCGGGAGGATCACGTTGCCGTCGATCGTGTGGTCGGCGAGCCAGGGGTGGTCATCGGAACTGACACGGCCGCTGAGGACCGTCTCGTCTCGGCCGGCGAGATCGACCACCGTGTCCAGCAGCGGGTGCCGGGACGCGTCGGCCCCGGTGGCGTGCCCGGCCGTCCGCTGCGCGGAGGTCAGCCAGTAGCGGCTGTGCCGGAAGGCATAGGTGGGCAGGTCGACGCGGGCCGCTCCGGGGAAGAACGCGGCGAGGTCGACGTGCGCGCCGTGGACGCTGGCCTGGGCCAGGCCCGCGCCGAGCACGTCGGTCTCGGGATGCCGGGCACGCAGCAAGGGCACGGCGGTCATGCCGCCTTCGCCCTGACCGTTTCGGATCATTCCGGTGAGTACGGCGTCGGGGCCGACCTCGAGGCACAGACCGACGCCCTCGTCCTCCAGGGTCTGTATGGCGTCGTGGAAGCGGACGGTGTTGCGGAGTTGGTTGACCCAGTAGTCGGGTGTGGTCAGTTCGTCGGGGGTGGTGAGTGTGCCGGTGAGGGTGGAGATGAGGGGGATGGTGGGGTTGTTGAGGTTGAGGGTGGTGAGGGTTTGGCGGTATTCGTCGAGGGCTGTGTCCATGTGGGGGGAGTGGAAGGCGTGGCTGACGCGGAGGTGTGTGGTGCGCCAGCCGCGTTGTTGCCATTGGTGGTTGAGGTGGTTGAGGGTTTTGGTGTCGCCGGAGACGACGGTGGCCTGGGGTCCGTTGACTGCGGCGATGTCGATGCCGGTCAGGCCGGTGAGGTCGTGGAGGATGTCTTTTTCGGGGGCTGCGACGGCGATCATGGTGCCGTCGTTGCGGGCTGCGGCCATGAGGCGGCCGCGGGTGGTGACGAGGGTGGCGGCGTCTTTGAGGGACATGACTCCGGCGATGTGGGCTGCGGTGATTTCGCCGATGGAGTGGCCGGTGACGTAGTCGGGGCGTATTCCCCAGTTTTCCAGGGTTCGGTAGAGGGCTACTTCGATGGCGAAGAGTGCGGGCTGGGTGTATTCGGTGCGGTCCAGCAGGTCTGCGTCCGGGTCTGTCTCGGTTGCGAACATGATGTCGCGCAGGGGACGGTCCAGCAGTGGGTCGAGGTGTTTGCACACGTCGTTGAGTGCGGAGGCGAACTGGGGTATGTGGGCGGCGAGTTCACGGCCCATGCCCAGCCGCTGCGCACCCTGACCCGAGAACACGAACGCGGTGCTGACGGGCCCGGGCGCGTGACCCGTGATCACCTCCGGGTGCGAGGTACCGGCGGCCAGGGTCTCCAGTCGTTCCAGGAAGTCGGCCCTACTCCTGCCCAGGACCACGGCCCGGTGCTCGAAGGTGCTCCGGGTCGCGGCGAGCGAGTGGCCGATGTCGGCGGGGGACAGGCCGGGGCGGGCGGCGAGATCGAGCAACCGGCGGGCCTGCGCGCGCAAACCGTCGGCACTGCGGGCGGACAGTGCCCAGGGGAGGGGCAGCAGCGGGCTGTCGGTCTCACCCGCTGTTGCTCCTTCGGCCCTGCCGGACTCGGACGCGTCGGACTCGGACGCGTCGGACTCGGACGCGTCGGACTCGGACGCGTCCGACTTGGAGTCGTCGGTCTTTGACGCGTCGGTCTTTGGGGCGGGCCCGTGTGCGGCGCTCTTGGCCGCCTCCAGGATCACGTGTGCGTTGGTGCCGCTGATGCCGAAGGAGGAGACGGCGGCGCGGGCGGGGCGCTCGCCGGTGTGGGGCCATGGCTGTGCTTCGAGGAGGAGTTGCATGGCGGCGGTGTCCCAGTCGATGTGGGGGGTGGGTTCATCGACGTGGAGGGTGCGGGGCAGGGTGCCGTGCCGCATGGCCTGCACCATTTTGATGACTCCGCCGACGCCGGCGGCGGCCTGGCTGTGGCCGATGTTCGATTTCAGGGAGCCGAGGTAGAGGGGGCGGTCCTTGGCGCGGTTGTGGCCGTAGGTGGCCTGCAGGGCCTGTGCTTCGATGGGGTCGCCCAGGCGTGTTCCTGTGCCGTGTGCCTCGACTGCGTCGATGTCGCCGGGGTTGAGTCCGGCGTCGGCCAGGGCGTCGCGGATGACCCGTTCCTGTGAGGGGCCGTTGGGTGCGGTGAGGCCGTTGGACGCGCCGTCCTGGTTCACGGCCGAGCCCCGCAGCACTCCCAGTACGTCGTGGCCCAGTCGTTGTGCGTCCGAGAGGCGTTCCAGCAGCAGAACTCCCGCGCCTTCGGCCCAGCCCGTGCCGTCCGCGGCCGCCGCGAAGGACTTGCACCGGCCGTCGGCCGCCAGACCCCGCTGCCGCGAGAACTCCACGAACATGCCGGGCGTCGCCATGACGGTCACGCCGCCGGCCAGCGCCAGGCCGGACTCCTGCGTGCGCAGGGAGCGCATGGCTGTGTGCAGTGCCACGAGAGATGAGGAGCAAGCCGTGTCGATGGTGAGGGCGGGTCCGGTCAGTCCGAGTTGATAAGAGATGCGCCCGGAGATGATGCTGGCCGTGCTCCCGGTCAGTACGTGCCCTTCGATCTCCTGCGATGCTTCGTGCATGCGAGGGCCGTAGTCGGTGGCCATGGCACCGATGAACACGCCGGTGGGAGTTCCGTGCAGGGTGCGTGGATCGAGCTTCGCCCGTTCGACGGCCTCCCAGGCCGTCTCAAGGACCAGCCGCTGCTGCGGGTCCATCGCCAGCGCGTCACGGGGTGAGATCCCGAAGAACGCGGCATCGAAGTCGCCTGCGTCGTGCAGGAATCCGCCGCTCTGTGTGTAGCTGCGCCCGGAGCTGGCCGGGTCCGGGTCGTAGAGGTCTTCGCCCCAGCCCCGGTTCGTGGGGAAGGAAGAGATGACGTCGCGTCCCTCGGCCACGAGCTGCCACAGGTCCTCCGGCGAGGTCACTCCGCCGGGATACCGGCAGGCCATGCCGATGATGGCGATGGGTTCGTCCTGCCGGACGCGGCGGGGGGCCCTTCCCGGGTTCGCCGGTGTGTGGCTTGGCTTCCTGGTGACTCCGTTGCCCAGGTCCTCCAGATAGCCCGCCACCGCCTCGGGAGTGGGGTGGTCGTACAGCAAAGTGGCGGGCAGCTGCAGGCCGGTCGCCTGGGCGAGCTGGTTGGTCACGGCCAGGGCGGACTGCGAGTCGAAGCCGAGGTCCTTGAACGACACGTTCTTCTCGGCGAGGCCGAGCTGCTCGTCGTCGAGGACGGCGGTGGCGTGGGCGAGGACGAGCCGTATCAGTTCCTTGCTGTCCCGCCGCGCGCCGGCCGTGGCGGTGCCCCCTGCTGAGGGGGCAGCGTCCGGAGCCGCCGGGGCAGCTTTGGGGCCCGGACCCGGCGTCCCGGGCCGGCTGCGCGCAAAGGCGTAGGTCGGCAGGTCGACGCGTTGCGCGCCACTGCCGTCGAAGGCGGTTCGCCAGTCGACGGCCACGCCCTTCACGTAGGCCTCGGCCAGGGAGGTCGTCAGCCTGCGCCAGGCGGGCTCGGCATCTCGCAGGGACCCGATGACGGCGCACGATCGGTCCGTGTCCGCCGCGGCCCGCATCAGTTCGCCGGTCAGTACCGGATGGTGCGAGATCTCCACGAAGACGGTGCTGCCGTCGTCAAGTACTGCACGGACAGCTTCCTGGAGGCCGTCTGCGGAGACCAGACGGCAGGGTACGGAGCCGTCGTCGGGCGACAGGTGCACAGGGTGCCGGGACGCGGAGGTGACCGCGCGCACGGCGTCGCGCAGCGAGAGCGATCCCGCGACGTAGGCGGCGGCCACGGCCGCGCCGGTCTCTCCCACGATCTGGTGGGGGGCCACACCGTAGGAGCGCCACACCTCGGCGAGCGACACCGTGTGCGCGAATCGCACGGCCCGTGCGACCTCGGGGGAGTCGGCCGGTGAGGGGCCCTGGGTGCCTCGGACCACCTCGGTGAGGTGCCAGTCGGTGAACTCGGCCATCGCGTCGGCGCATTCGGCCATGCGTGCGGCGAAGACCGGTGAGGCCTCGCACAGTTCGGCTGCCGACTCCGCCAGGCGGGAGCTGCCGGTGCTGTCCGAGGCGTCAGGGAAGACGAAGACGGTTCGCACGCGGTCCGGGTCGGTGACGGGTCCGGCGAAGGTGTGTCCGTCGGCCACCTCCCGCAGCGAGGCCAGCAGTTCTTCCCGGCTGCCGCCGACGGCGACGGCGCGGTGGGAGAACGTGGTGCGTCCGGTGGCCAGGGAGCAGCCGATGTCTTGTGGGCGCACGGCTTGGTCGTCCTCGACCCGGGCGAGCAGCGCGGCTGCCTGGCGGCGCAGGGCCGAGGGGGTACGGCCCGACAGGGGCCAGGGGACCACGGCGGGCGTGCCGGCGTCCACGGCCGGGGCCTGGCCGAGGGGCGGGGCCTGCTCGATGATGTGCCGGATGGCTCGGCCGTCGGCCGAGGTGCCGATGCCGGCGGTCGCCGCGTGGTCCGCGTGGTCGTGACGGGGCGGCTGCCCGTGGTGGCGCATGCTCAGCAACGCCTTGAGGAGACCGGTGATGCCGGCCGCGGGGTCGTCGTCCTCGCAGGTGACGCTGTCGGCGATCACTGCGTGGATGCGGTCGCCGTCCGCCCGGGCGAGGCTCAGGGGCTTGAGCGCGACGACCGCGGCGCCCTGGCCGCCGAGGGCGTCGGGTGCAGGGGTGTCGTCGCCGGGGCGGGGCGCGCCGTCCGGTGGCGGGTGCACGAGCGCCCCCGCCACGAGTGCGGTGGTGATCTCGCCGCTGCGCAGGCTCTCGCAGGCCCGGTGGAGGGCGGCCGACGAGGAGGACGCGCCCCGGTCGATGGCCAGGCTCGGGCCGGAAAGCCCCAGGCCGTGGGAGATCCGGGCCGCGCTTGCGTCCTGGGGCCCGCCGACGAACACCCCGGCCGGGGTGCCGTGCAGTGCGGCGGGGACGACGGCGGCGTCCTCCAGCGCTTCCCAGGCCAGTTCGAGCAGAAGCCGCTGACGCGGGTCGAGGGCTTCGGCCTCGCTCGCGGAGAGCCCGAAAAACTCTGCGTCGAACTGGTCTGCTGCACCGGTGTCGGTGTCCCCGCCCTCCTTGGAGCCCTCCTGAGGAATGTCGCTGCTCACGAGGCGCCAGAAAGCCGTGAGGTCAGTCGCGTTCGGCGCCCAGCACGACATACCGACGACCGCGATCCGATCCACCTGAAGTTCGCCGCCAGACGGTTCTGTAAACACTGATTTCTCCCACCGGAATGAGGCCCTCCGAAATAACTTCTCCGCACCGGTGAAAACCCTAATCAGGAACAACCATGCGCCGGTAACCATGTGTTCTGCCGTACGCGAGGAGCGACCTGTTACCAGCCTCTTCCCGCACTGCACGGGGTGGCCTGCATGACGATTGCGCAGACGACCCCGTCAATGAACTTCCGTAACCTCAGGCCGCGCGAGAAGAACAGGGAACTCTCTCTGCCGGGCCCCTGCGCACGACCGAAGGCGGACGGTCCTCGGTTCCCTGCGCTGCTACGGGTTGTCCCACGAAGGGGTCCGCCGGATCTCCACCACGGCGCACGACCAGGTGAACCCGGCTCCGATGCCCGCCAGGAGGATCCGTTGCCCCGGCTTGGCGCTGCCTGACTCGGTGAGATAGGCGAGGCCCGCGAACTGGTCGCCGGCGCCGAGATGCCCCACGGTCCTTCCCCAGGACCACGTGGTCGCGGACGGGTCCAGGCTCCACGGCCGCAGGAACGTCTGCGTGAGGCGGCGGCGTCCGAAGTGCGGCAGCACGAACCAGTCGATGTCGGACAGCTCGCATCCAGCCTCGTTGAGTGCTCGCTTGAGGACCTCCGACTGGCCCGCCCGCACGCGCGCGACGCTGTAGGAGACGCCCACCTTGTTGATGAAGGCCTGCTTGGTCGCCTCCAGGTCCATGGGCTGCCGGACCTCGAACGGCTCCGCTCCGAACGGGTCGTCGCCCCGGTGCATCTCCTCCAGTTCCGGCTCGGAGACGGTGCACAGGCTGCGCAGCTGCGCAAAACCGGGCCGGCGGGACAGGACGAGCGCCGTGCCCGCGTCGCCGTACACGGTGCCCGGGTCGCCGTTCCAGCGGTCGAAGCCCGGCTCGCAGAACCGGTCGCCCGTGGTGAGCAGGGCCGAGCTGGTGCGCAGGCCGCCGTTGAGCATGCCGGCGGCCAGTTCCATGGCCGCCATGCCGCCGTTGGAGAGCTGGCGCACCTCTATGGCGGGGCAGCGGTTGCCCACCGCTTCACGCTGGATGTAGGAGACCGGGGCCCACAGGTCGTGCCCCTGGTAGTAGACATCGGCGTGCAGGATCAGGTCGACGTCCAGGGGGACGGTCCCGGAGCGCCGCAGCGCCGTGCGTGCGGCCTCGGCCGCCATGGCCGGCGCGGACACACCGTCCGAGACGGCGATGGAGGCCAGGTCCGTGTGCCGTGCGAGCCTCTCGTCGAAGTCGCCGCGTTCCACGGCATCTGCGACTGTGACCCGCCCGGGTATGTGGACGCCGAGTCCGGTGATGTACAAGTCATCGAACCTCATCAGCCCGTGTCTCCTTTCTGCTCCCGATACGCCCTGGGTCTCAAACTCCAACATCCGCCGGTCCACGGCATGGTGACCGGGGACCGGCGGATGTGTGCGGTTTCGCGCGCTGGGCCGGCGAGGCGGATCACGCCGTGACGGCCGTTGAATTCATAGTGGCCAGAAGACCTGGAAACAGGATGGAGGATAAATGGAGAAGGATGCTCTCCGTCTGGTAATTGCGCAGTAATCGGCGCGGGTTCCGCAAGGGTGCTCGCGCGATGGGCGAGCGGCGATAGATTGCCTTAATGGAACCTCAAGACCTGGAGATTCTCCGACAGTTCGTCAAAAGCCAAATCGGCGGTGAAGACACGCAGTTGGACTCCCTGTCGGAGAAACCTCGCCAGCTGTATGAGGACTTCCGTGCGACGGGGCTTGCCAACTGGTGGCTGCCCGAGGAGTCCGGGGGCCGCGGGTTCTCCCTCGAGGACGGGGTCGAGATCGTCAACGAGATCGCGTACGGCGATGCCGGCGTGGCCTTCACGCTGCTCGTGTCGATCCTCGGCAGCACCGTGGTCCGGCTCTACGGATCGGACGACCTCAAGGCCCGTTACCTGGAGCCCATGGCGAGCGGCGGAACGTTCTGCGCCGCGCTGGGCAGTGAACGCGACGCGGGAAGCGAGCTGAACAGGATCGGGACGGTTGCCGCGCGGTCGGGGAACGATCTCGTCCTGACCGGCGAGAAGTTCTTCGCCACCAACGCGGACTTCGCCGACTTCCTGCTCGTCATCGCCAAGGCCGCCGACGATCCGGATGAGTACCTCGCGGTCGTGGTCCCGAGGGACGCGCCAGGGATCGAGGTGGTCAAGCGCTGGGACGTCATCGGGCTGCGTGCCTCGCACACCTACTCGGTGAGGCTGGACAACTGTCGAGTGCCCGCCGCCAACCAGCTGTCCGGCTCCGGGCTGCGGCTCTTGGAGACCGGGCTCAACGCCAGCCGGACCCTCATCGCGGCCAGTGCGATCGGCATCGCCAGGCGGATACGTGATCACTGCATGACGTACGCGAAGGAGAAGCAGTTCCGCGGGGGCTCCCTTCTGGAAAGCCCGGTCCTGGCGCAGAAGCTGGGGCAGATGGAGATGCAGATCGACGTCATGAAGAGTCATTGCCTGAAGGCCGCCCGCGAGTACGACGAGATCATGGCAGGGCCCGATGCCGCCAAGGTGTTCTCCAGGAAGGGAACACTGAAGTCGGCGCTGACGGCGAAGATCTTCTGCGGCCAGGCGGGCTGGAGCATTGCGAGTGCGGGTTCCGAGATGTTCGGGGGACTTGGATACACGAGCGAGCTGCCGATCGGGAAGCTGCTCAGGGACATGCGTTATGTCTCGATCGTCGAGGGAGGCGACGAGGTGCTGCGTGAACTGCTGTTCAGCCGCTACGTGATACCCGTCTCGCGCCGCTCGTGAGAACGGTGCGGCCCCGGCCCGCCGCATGACACGGATCGGCGAGTTGAGCCGGAAGACCGGGGCGCCGGTGTCGACGGTCACGTACGACGTCCGGGAGGGGCTTGGGGCCCCGGGCGAGCGAGCGGCCCCGACCGGGCCGGCTTTGGCGAGACTCACGAGCGCCGCCTCCGGCTGATCCGCGCGCTCCTCGACGTCGGTGGCCTCAAGGCGGCCTCGATCGCGAGGTGCTGCACGCGGTGGACGACCCGGACACACCGGTGCACAGGTCCTCGGTGTTGCGGTCGGCAGCTGAATGACCGCAACGTCGCCGTCCAGGACCTGCCCCGCGCCCTTGCTGCCAGGGGACGGACCGGGCACGGTCCGTTCACGGAGCTGCTCGACGACCACGCTGACGCGGGCCGAACAGGGGGCCCACGCCGATCTCGGCTACGTGGCCGAGCGGGCCGCGGTCGAGGATCGGGCCGAGACGGTGGTCATGGGCACTGTCCTGGGCGAAGCGGTGTTCAGCGCCCTGCGCCGCCTCGCCCATGTCCACACGTCCGCCCGGCAGTTCGGCGACCGGGCGGACGCGGGCAAGGACCCGGGTTAGGCGGACGCGGGCCAGGACCCGGGCTGGCCAAGGCCCGCTGCGCCCTTCTCCACCTGCCGGACGTACGGCGCTGTTCGGGCCGCATGCTGGTTCAGCATGCCGGGGGGGTGCAGCAGCAGGGCCGAGGGCACGGCGTCCGGAGCGGTCAGCCGCAGCAGGTTGTAGCCGATGCCCGCAAGACCGGTGAACAGCCCCGGAACCTCGGCCCCGTCGGGGGAGCCGCACCGCCAGCCGTCGCGGTGCGCGCTCTGCAGGCACGCGTCCAACCGGTGGTCCAGTGTCCCCGGTTCCGAGAGGCCGTGCTGCTCGGCCAGCAGAAACAGCTCAAGGTTGCCCAGATCGCCGTGGCAGAGGCTGTGGTTGCCACGGCTCGGTGGGGTCACGCGCAGCGCGGCGGCCACGTCCAGCACCGCGTTCTCCCGCAACTCCGGTACGCCCATGAGGTCGAAGCGCGACAGGGCGAGGCCCGCCGCGCCGTGGCACCACGCCGAGCGGAACCGTTCGGCGGCCCCGTCACGAAGGTCCGGCCAGTTGCCCGCATCCGGGTCGAAGGCGGCTGCCTCATAGTCGAGTGCCCGGGCCGCCGCAGTGCGGTACCGCTCGTCGTGGACCAGGTTCGCGAGGCGTGACAGTGCCATGATGATGCCCGAAGTGCCGTGCGCGAGGCCGGTGATGGGCTCTTTGCTGTGCACGCTCTCATTGCGCCACGCGGCGCCGGCAGGCGTCGTCTCGGCGCGAGCGAGCAGATGGTCGCCGGCACGCCGCGCCGTGGCCAGCAAGCGCGGGTCGTCGTCGACGGCGAGCGCGCTCAGCAGCACCAGGACGCAACCGGCGCTGCCGCCGAAGACGTCCAGCTGCTCGTCGTGCGCGATGGCCTCGTCCAGCCGGGGCAGCAGGGCGTCCCGGACCGCTTCGTAGGATCCGGCCGGGCCGGGCAGCCGGCGCTCGTGACTCATCAGGAACAGTGCGCTCAGACCGGGAGCAAAGGCCCCCAGAGCCGGTGCGCCGTCGGCTGGTTGAGAGTGCGCGGCCCCTGGAGAGGTGACACGCCGCACGACGTCCGCGGCCACCAGGTCGGCGAAGTCCGCGTACCGCTGCCGGCCGCTGACGCGGCCCAGAGCCCGGAAGAACAGGCCGATCCCTGATGTGCCCGAATAGAGGTCGGCTCCCACCGGCTCGATGTCGCTCACGTCCGCGGCGACCGTGCGCGTCCCCAGCCACCCGACCCGGTCTCCTGTGACGGAGGCCAGCCGCATGAGCCGGTCACCGATCTTCTCCGCCTCCCTGAGCGCCTTGGCGGGCAGCGCGGCGCGGATGGCCGCAGCGTTTCCCGTACGCCCCTCGGAGCCGGCGGGGGCCCGGCGGCGGCTGTCAGGTGGACAGAGATCCGCGAAGGCCGCACCAATGATCCATTCTTGCCGCTCGCGGTCGTCCCGCCCCAGGCGGCGCAGGCGCTTTCGTACGAGATCCAGCGGCGCCTCGGCGAGAAACCTCGGTATCTTCCGGCCGTTGTCCAGCAACAAGTCCCGTGCGCCCGGGATCACTTGGAAGAAGGGGATGTCGCCGCTCAGCAGCGCGTCCAGTTCGCTGCGGACGATCATTTCCCGGTGCGGGGCTCCCTGCCAGCCCGAGCACAGGCGCGCCACGCTCTGCTCGCGGTCCAGCGCATCGCGGGCGAAGTCGGGATGGAAGCTCTCCGTGAGGACCTGGCCGTACACGTAGGTGGCGCGATGCAGATAGCGCACCGGGTGTCCGGCGAACCCGTCGATCAGCCCGCCCGGGGTGAGCAGTTCGTCGCGGTGCTCGCGCAGCCACTCGTACCCCAGGCGGAACCCTGTCAGGACGTCGTCGGTGAACCGGCCCGGGTTGATCAGGACTCCGTCGCGGGTGCGGGGGCGGTTGTCGGCGCCGGGGACCTGAACCTCCCGGCTGACCAGGCGGATCTTGTCCGTCCCCATGTCCTGGGGAACGAGGACGGGCACGAGCCAGGGCTGTCCGCCGGAGCCGTTGATGCCGCTCAGGTCGGTGTGCCTGGTGCGGCCCGACTCCTGGCCGATGAGCGTCTTCCCGGGGAGCAGGCCCGTGGTGAGGACCGACGTGCGCAGCACCTCCGCCGCCGGATCGGCCGTCGTGCGGGTGTCGGTGGCCCACACGGCCGCGCTGCCGCCGGCCGGGTGGAAGAGCGCTTCCAGGTCGATGAGCACAGGATGGGCGCCCGCGGCAATGAGGTTCTCGTGGTGCAGGTCCGTGCCGTTGAGGGCGTACACGAGGCAGAGCAGGGCCCCCAGGCGCCGGTAGAACTCCGCCGCCTCGTCCGGCGACGTGCACGGGGCCGGCTGCACCAGCTCGACCCACCCGTGGCCTTGCCGCTCCACCACCCGCGGAGTGCTCAGCGCCAGGCCACTGTCCTGGACGAAGCGGGCGATCAGGGCGTTGAAAGCGGTGTCCACGCCGAGGGAGCGGGGCTTGTAGATGACGGCGCTGCCATCGGCGAAGTCCACCCTGGCCACGCTTTGGCCGCCGTTGTGCGTATCGCCCTGCCCGAAGGCGACCGCACCGATGGCGGGTGTCTGCTCCTCGAACTGACGGCCCATCAGGGTATGGGTGACCTCGTGCAGGTCATCGCGGAGGTGGCGGGCGAACGTCAGGCGGGTCTTGACCCATTGCTCCATGACTTCGGTGACCCGGCGGGCCAGTACGGGGTACCGGGTCCAGAACTCCACCCGGTATCCGTCTGTGGTGAGCCGCTTGGTGAAGGACGCGAACCGCTCCTGTGCGGTGGCGCCGGCCAGCGAGTTCTGCTCGCGCGCCAGGTTGACCTCAAGGATCACGGTGGGGCCGAGCGTCATGTCGAGCTGCTGCAGGGGAACATCCGCACACAAGGCGTCGGCCAGCCCCTCGATCACCGCGATGGCGGGATCTGCCAGCAGTGCCTCCCGCAGTCTGGCGCGTGCGCGGCGCACGACCGGCTCGGCCAGGCGCATCAAGGGCGGCAGCGAGTCCGGCTGTTCGTCGCTCCCCTCGCCATACATTTCGTACGCCTCGGCGAACGGACTCACCCAGGGCGGGGGAAAGGCATCAGGCAGCCGGGCCGCCGTTTCGGCCGGCTCCTCGCTCAGAAGCCGCTGAAGCTGCTCGGGCTCAACTCCCACGGCCCGTAGGTTGTCCGCGAAGGATTCACCGCGGAAGGGGGCCATCTGCCGCCATCCGGCGAACCGATCACTGGCTGTGCCGGAACGCGGCACCGGCAAAGGCGCGCCCGGAAGGCGTTCGCCGACGTAGAGCGAGCGAGCCTCATCGGCGGTACTGGACAGCCGTGTGATGCGGCTCTTCTTCTGCGTCCCGGACATGACGATCTCCTTTCAGCGGACAGACCGCAGGCCCGGCGAGACCAGAGTGTCGCGCCGGGCCTGCGGTGAAGAAGTGTCAGCAGCAGTGCCAGTAGCTGATCGTGAGGGTCCTCACGGATCCGCTCTTGGCCTGTACCTCGGTGCGCTCGCCGGGAAGGTCGGAGATGAGGTCCACGGTGCCCGACGGGTGGTCTGCGTTCGCCTCGAGGATCTCGCCGTTCATGTCGTGATTCCTTTCGTCAGGTGAGCTTTCCTGTCCCGTCGGCCTCACGGGAGGCCGACGGAATTCCTGGGCGGTCCTTGGACGCTGATCGGCTGGTGACGCCTCAAGAGCGCCGACCCGTGGGCTTGTTACGAGCTCACAGGACCTTCTCCATGCCGCCGTCGATGAGGTAGTCGGCCCCGGTGATGTACGAGGCGGCGGACGAACCCAGGAAGACGATCAGGTTGGCGACCTCCTGTGCCGTGCCCCATCGCCCGGACGTGACGTGGGCCATGCCCGGGATCTCCCGCTCGAACTCCTCGAACGTCTCCATGCCCCATTCCTTGCTCAGCCGGGGCCCGTACTCGTCCCACAGAGGCGTCGTGATCAGCCCGGGAGAGACCGAGTTCACCCGGATTCCCCGCTCGCCGAGGTCGTCTGCCAGCCCCTTGGACCACGCCCGCAGAGCCGCCTTCGACGACGCATAGAAGTAGGGGCCCTGGCTCGGCCACCGGCCGACGCTGGAGGCGACGCTCACCACGGCCTCCCTGAGCTGCGGCACCAGCGCCCGGGTCACCCGGACCGCCGAGTTCAGGTTGAGGTCGAAGCCGCGCTGCCAGACCTCCTCGGTGAGCCCGTCGAGACCCGTGATCGGCATGCCGGCCAGCCCGCCGACCGCGTTGACCAGTACGTCGACGCCTTCCGGGAACTCCTCGGACGCCCGCCGGGCCAGCAGCTCGGCACCCTCCACGGTCGTCAGATCGCCTTCGAAGGTGAGGGCACCGCTCTCCTTGAGCTCCCTGGACACCTCCACGTCCGCACCCAGAACGCGCGCCCCCTCCGCCAGAAACGTGCGGACCACCGCAGCTCCGATGCCCCGGCCTGCCGCAGTCACCACGACCGACTTGCCTGCGTACGCCAGATCCATGGCTCAATTTCCCCTATCGGTTTCTGAATTGCCTTCTGTCCCGGAGCCGGCATGTGCCGGCCGACGGGTCAGCGTTTCGTGTACGCGCTCCTGGACCGCGGGATCCATGAGCGCGGTCGGCGGGTCGATCAGCCCGAAGACCCGCAGGCAGCTGAGGGCCAGCGACCCGTCAAGGGTGGCCGCGATCTGAGTCCGGCCCACGATGTCCAGCACCTGCAGCGTCTCCGGCGTCCGCTCGCCCTGGACCCCGGGAAAGCTGAGATCGCTGAGCAGCGTCATGCCCCAGACCGGATCGACGGCCTGCCCGGCGAGCCGCTGGAAGTACGCGCCCGCCTCCAGCCCCTCCCCTTCCTCCTGCAGATGGTCCTGAAGCGCCAGGGCCTGCAGGGCGGCGAACGCCATCCCCTGCCCGTAACGGGGATTGAGACTGCACACGGCGTCGCCGAGCAGCAGCAGCCCGCGGGGGAAGGAGCCCATCTGCTCATAGCGCCGCCGCAGGCTGGCCGGGAAGCGGTAGCGCCGCGCCTCGGTCAGCGGCTCGGAGACCTCCAGAATCTCGTGGATGTCCGGGGCCGCCAGCGACTTGGCGAAGGCATTGAAGCCCTCCACATCGGTCGGCGGGTGGTCCCCGAGCACGCCGTAGAGCGTCACCACCACGCGGTCACCCTCCACCCGCTGGCACGACCCCCCGCGCGGGGAGTCGGGAGAGGCGACGATGTTGATGCAGACATCCCCGGCGAAGGCGTCCGCCGGCGCCCGCACGACGCGGGTGGCGTACCCCACGTCGACCTTGAGCTTTTCCTCCTCGACCCGCCCGTAGCCGTGTTCCTCCAGCCACACCGGGGTGCGGGAGCCCCGCCCCGAGGCGTCCACGACGAGGTCGGCCGACAGTCTTTCGGCCCCGTCGGGCCCCAGGAGCACCCCGTCGACGACACTCCCGTCCCCGGAGAAGGACAGCCCGGCGACGTCCCGTCCACCGAGCACCGTCACGTGCGGGAGTGCTTCGACGCGGGCTCGCAGGTGGCGCTCCCTGAACGTACGGGAGCTGACCACGGTGGTCAGCCCGGAGTCGCCTTTGACCAGAGGGCTGCCGCCGATCACCCAGCGGACGTCGCGGGCGATGTCCCCGGCGTGGGCGCCGCCGGCCACCATCTCGTCACCGACACCGGGGAACCACCCCTCCGCGATCTGGTAGCCGCGGGCCAGGAAGTCATGCGCGTGTTCGCTCTGCGGAACCCCGCGCCGGTGCTCGTCGGCGGGATCGTCCCGCTCCACGACGGTCACCCGCCCATAGGCGTCGGCCAGCACCCGGGCCGCAAAGAGGCCGGCCGGACCGGCCCCCACGACGACCGCGTGGCCTTCTGCGCGTGATTTCATGGCGAGCCGCTCCTCGTAGTCGATGCGCGACCTTCCGAGTTTCTTTTTCAACAGTCGGAAGAACGCAGACCAAAGTAGGCGCACGCCGCCCACAGCACGCCCATCGCACGATCACCACCCGATGCGTGCACGGGATTACCGGCGTATTACCGGCTGCTGTTTCCCCGCCCGCCGACATTCTCTAGGCTCACGCAAACGTGGTGGCACAGCGGGGGAGGGGAGAGTATCCGCCTCCCCCCACCGGAGGAGAGATTATGGAATCGGCAGCAACGGAACCCGAGCTCACCGAACCGTACTTGGCCACCGTGCTGTCGAGTTCGGGCCTTGGTGTCGAATATGTGAGAGCCGAAGGCAACACGCTCTTCTACCTCGATACCGACGGCAATGAAATTGCGGTCACCGACTACTGCGGCGGATACGCGTCCTTGATCCTGGGCCACAACAATGCGGAGATCACGGCCCACGCGAAGTCCGTTCTGGACTCCGGGGTCCCGGTGTACGCCCAGTTCTCACGTCACCCCGTGGCCAACCGGCTCGCGGCAAAGCTCAACGAGATCCTCCGGCGCGAGACCGGAGACACCGAGCCCTACTTCGCGCACTTCGCCAGCACGGGCGCCGAGGCCATCGAAACGGCCGTCAAGCACGCGGAGTTCGACCGAGTGCTCAAGGTCTCGGCGCTGATGGGCGAGATCGAGGAGCATGTCGAGCAAGCACGGGACGCGGCGAGGGAGGGCCGCCTCACGGTGGCGGACTCCGCCTACCGCAAGGCCGCCGCGGGCGCACCGCCCAAGGCCGCCACCGGATCGCCGCAGGATGCCCTCGAGCACTTGGTGGGCGCCGTGGCCCGCCACAACGGCGAAGTGGCGGCCCGCCCGCCGGTGCTGCTGGCGCTGGAGGGATCGTTCCACGGGAAGCTGATGGGCAGCGTCCAACTCACCCACAACGACGGGTTCCGGTCGGCGTTCGGCGGACTGGGCACCCAGGCGCTCTTCCTCCCGCACGATCAGCCCGACGTACTCAAGAAGACCGTGGACGGGATACGGGCGCAGGCACGCGTCCTGGACGTGGTGGTCACCAACGGCGTCGCCGAAGTGGTGGAGCGCGACTTCCCCGCCTTCTGCGCCTTCCTGGTGGAGCCGATCCAGGGCGAAGGCGGCATCCGTCTGCTGGACCGGGACGCCGCGGCGCACATCCAGCGGGTGTCAGCCGAGGCGGACTGCCCGCTGCTGATCGACGAGATCCAGACGGGCCTGGGCCGCACCGGCGCCTTCTTCGCCAGCTCCCTGGTGGGACTGCGCGGTGACTACTACGCGCTGTCCAAGAGCCTGGGCGGCGGCATCGCCAAAAGCTCGGTCGTCCTGGTGCACCAGAAGCGCTACCGAGGGGAGTTCGAGCTGGTGCACAGCTCGACCTTCGCCAAGGACGGCTTCTCCACCGCCATCGCCCTCAAGGTGCTGGAGATGCTGGAGGCGGAGGACGGCGCGGCCTACCGGCAGGCCGTGGAGCGTGGCGAGATGCTGCGCGCGGCGCTCGACCGTGTGCGTGCCGACTACTCGGACGTCGTCAAGGAGACGCGAGGCAAGGGCCTGCTGCAGGGGCTGGAGTTCCACGACCAGTCCGGGTCCGGCTCCGCGATGATCAGCTCCGCCGCCGCGGGCGGGATCCTGGGGTACGTCGCTGCCGGCTTCCTGCTGCGGGCGCACCACATCAGGGTGCTGCCGACGGCCAGTGCGCCGAACACATTGCGGTTCGCTCCCTCCCTCTATCTGACAGAAGAGGAGACCGGCCGCCTGGAGACGGGACTGCGGGACCTGTGCGCCCTGTTGCGCGACCAGGACGAGCAGCGCCTGACGGGCTGACGGCACCCGGCGCCCCCGCCGCTGCCGTCCATGACACGCCGCCCGGCGCCCCCCTGCCGGGCGGCGTGTCGCCGTGCTCGCGCCAGTCGGCCGTGGAATGCGGACGTTCTTCGGTGAGCACGGATTGACCTAGTTAGTGAGTGAGCCTTTTCCAACCTCATACGGAAGTGGCGAGGTGGAGGGCGAGTATTGCCCGTATGAGGTCGGTGATCCAGGTGGTGCTGCACCGGATCTTGCGGAGGACGCGCCAGCTCTTCAGGGTGGACATGGCTTGTTCGCCGACGCACCGGATCTTGGCGTGGGTGGTGTTGTGACGCCGCTGCCATCGCTGGAGCTTCCGGCCTCGGATCGGTACGCGGATGTGGCGGCCGGCGCCCTGGTGGGCGCGGTCGGCCCAGCACTCCAATTCGGCCTCGGCCAGGGCCTCGACGAGTCCGTGGGCACGAGCCCCGGTCAGATCATGGGTGGATCCGGGCAGGGCCGGAGAAGCCCATATGAGACGGCCGAACAGATCGGTCAGCACCTGCACGTTCATGCCATGGCGCTTGTGTTTCCCCGAGTAGTACGGGCGGTCGACGGCGGTCCGGTCGATCGGCAACAGGGTGCCGTCCAGGATGACGAACGCCTTGTGCCGCACGGCCCCCACGGCATCGGTCAGCGTGGGCGCGAGGGTGGCGAGGACGTTGACGGCCTCTCGTATGTAGCGGTAGACCGTGGCGATCCCGACGCCGAATCCTGCGGCGAGTTGGGCGTAGGTGTCACCGCACCGCAGGTGTGCCGGCGTGAGCAGGGCCTGGCGTCCCGTAGAAAGACGTCGCCACCGCGTACCGACTTCCCCTCGCCGCGTAGCAAGTTGCCTGCTCAGGTATCGCAAAGTACGGCTCGACAGATCGATGGCGGACGGGTAGACAAGCACGCGAAGCTCCTGGCGGACAGGGTGATCTTGGTCGTGAACCCGTCTACCAGGAGCTTCGTCGTTCCGTACAGCCCTTCGCCACCAACGACTCTGCGCAGCCATCAGGTTGGAAAAGGCTCACTGACACCGGGATGCTGCGCCGGTCCCTGCCCTCGCGCCTCTTGGCGCGTGCGGTCCGCAACGCCGTGTTCGGCAGGCTCGGTACGGGCCAGGACATCGCCGGCGTCGTCGCCTTTTTGGCGGGCCCCGACGCGGGCTGGATCACCGGTGAGACCCTCTTGGCCACCGGGGCCTGTTGTGACTCCCTCGCCGGCGCGCACGGTGTCACATCGCCTCCGTGCGTGACAACACGGCCCGCTGCGCGGCCATCTGACTGCCCGTCACCGCACACCGCACGTCCCGTACAAAGCCTCGACTTCTGTTCCGCGAGGAGTCATGAGGCCATGGAACCGTCGACCGGCTCACCGCACCGCGAGCCGGACCCGCTGTCCCGGTGATGGGCACCCGGCCCGGCAGGTACATCGAGTCGGACTTCTTCCACACTCGGCACGGTGCTCGGCTCCCGGTCGGCGCAGATCGGGATCGGCCGCACAGCGCGCACCCTCCTCCACCGACACCTGACGGCCCGGTGTATGAACGCTGTGGGCGCGAAGACGCGAAGACGCGAAGACGCGAAGACGCGAGGGCTGGAGCGCGCCCCTGCTTTGCGCCGGGCGGCACTCCTCGAGGCCAGGCTCGGTGGCCGGGCATTCCAGAAGGGCCGGCACCCCTCTGCGCCGCCCCGCCGGGCTCCCAGGAGAAGGAGAGAGCGGGGGCGGGAGGTGCAGGCGCCGGGCGAGGGGGCCGGAGCGGGGCCCGCGACCGGCCAGCGCCGCGGCTTCAGCCGCATGGCGGGCCCGCACCGGAAAGACCGGTGCGGCATGCTCACACGAGCGAACTCGTCAGGTCGCGCCCCGAGTCGTGTCAGTCCGGATGGCCGGGCAGGGGGAAACACAGGTCATGGACGGTTTCTGCCCGTCTGGTCCTGCTCCAGCATGTGCGGGAGTTGCCCGAGGAGGGCGACGGTCGGCGTAGGTCCCTCGTGTGACGGGGCCGCCGTGCCTTCGGTGAATCGTGGCTGGCCACTGAGCGCGATGTCCTCGTAGATCCCCAATAGGCCAGTTCTCACACGGCTTCTCGCGCTCTTTTCCCTGGGTTGCTGTGTGTTGGTTGAGGCTGTCTGCCCCGATCCGGTCCTGCGTGACCGGTGTGGTCGGGGTGTGCCTTCGTCTGTTGGGCGGCATGGTCGTGCCTTGCCTGTGGTGGGGCTGTCGTTGTGGGTGTCGCTGTCTACTGCTTTGTGCCGTGCGGGTATGGGCAGTGCCGGCGGGGTGGGGGGGGTAACTGTCCCATGTCAGTGGGGTTTTGTGTGGTTGCCGTGTGCCGTCCGGGGCATCGGTTTTCCGGCTTGTTTGCCGGGGCTGGCTGGGTGGTAGGGCGGGTTCAGGTTGGTGTGTGTTGGTGGCTGAGGTGGGTGGCGAGTTTGCGTATGTGTGGTGATGTGTCGGCTTTGGCGACGTGGCAGAGGAAGGTGATTTCGCTGGGGAGGTCTGTGCCGCCGAGGAGGGGGGGAGCAGGGTTTGTGTGTAGTGGGGGTGTGCCTTTTGCTTTGGTGTGTCGTGCGATGCGCAGCCAGCAGGCGGTGACGTGGGGGTCGGTGTCGGCGGGGGGTGAGGTGGTGTGTGCCAGGTGTGTCAGGACGTCGTTCAGGACGGTTGGGGGGATGTAGCTGCGGAGGCTGAGGATGGCGTCGCGGATTTCGATCACTGTGCGGTAGAGGTGTAGGTCCAGGGGGTCAGGGGAGCGTAGGTAGCCGAGGCGGCGGTGTTGGTGGGTCTGTGCCAGGTGGATTTCGGGTACGGCGTTGATGAGGTCGCGCCACAGGGGCTGGAGTTTGCGCAGAAGCCGTATGCGCCGGAGCGTCAGTGCGGTTGCGGTCGCGAGGGGGACGCAGATCGCGCTCGCTCGGGCGAGGGCGTAGCACCCGAGCAGGAGTGGGGTGGTCGAGGGGATCCACGGGAGCCGGATCCCGATGTAGAGGGCGCTGAGCAGCCAGTAGGCACCGGCGAAGAACGCGCCGAGGCCGAAGAGCCGTAATCCGGCGCGCAGGGAGGGGTTGTGGCTGGCGCGGCTGTACCACCAGCAGGCGGCTGCGCACACGACGTTCGTGCCGAGGTTGACGGTCACGAGGACTGCCCAGTAGGCGGTGGTCGGTGAGGGCGGGCCGGCCGGGGGGATGGTGTGGTGCAGGTGTGAGTCTGCGGTGGTATCCAGCCAGGTGAGTGTGGCGATCACGGATCCGGCGAAGCCGTAGAGCGAGTAGGTGTGGCGGCCGCGGGCCGCCATGAGGACAAAGTCGAGCACGGCGGCGGAGGCGAGGACGCCGAACAGGTTTCGGGCCAGGGCGGTCAGGTGTGTGGGGGTGACGGCCTGGTGCACCAGCTCGTTGACCCATTCCAGGTGGAAGGTCACGGCAACGGCGGCGCCCATGACCGCTAACCACAGGGGGCGTTGCGCACGTGATCGCGCGGCGGTCGGTGCCCGTAAGATCACCGCCAGCCACATGCACGCGACGCCGGCTGTCTCCAGTTCGACGCCGAAGCTTCGAAGGTCGCTGAGTGTCACGGCCAGCATCGTTTCGGGGTGATGCCCAGAGCCCCGCCGAGAGCTCCGAGTGCGGGATTCGACGGCTCGGCGACCGGGTCATTCTGCGTGGTGAGGATGAGGCTCGCCATCATCTCGGCTTCGCGCTCTCGAGCATCCGAATACCCTGCTCGGTATAACATGTTGCGGACCATTCTCGGGTCCAGGTCCGGAAATAGCAGCTGTGCGGCCGCGCTGTCCGGGGACGATATGCCGCGATGGTCGCAGAGTATATGAGCCAGCTCATGCATAATGATGTGATCTTGATGCGGTCGTGTGGTGTTGGCTTCGAATACGACGAAGTCGGCCGTGACCGAGGCTACCCAGAGACCGCACGGCTGTGCGGCCCCCAGGGCGAGGGGGATCAGATGGAGAGGGCGGCCTCGCCGCTCGCTCAGATGTGCGCATAAGTGTGCCGTATCGCGCGATGCGGGGAGCATTAGTGCTGCCAGACGGGCCTCGCACATGCGCCGCAGGTGTGCCGGGCTGCGTCCCTGTCCGCGCTTCATATGTGGCGACACGGGAGATGGCCGGTCAGCGGGGAAGGTCCTGTGGTGCGTGAGTGCACAGGCGCGGAGACCTCCGCCGGTGAGGGGGATCTGGGTTTCCTGGCATTCCTTATGCCGCTCTGGGGGCAGATCCTGAAATACCGGTTCAGCACTTTCCGTTTCCCCTTGTCTGTTGTTCGGTCGAGCCGACCGTGTATGGGGCATCTTTCAGGCGTTGACCCTCGAGAACGTAGATAAAGGTGTGGTAAAGGCGCTGCTTGTGCGACAGCGGTCACGATAGCTTCGGGCGGTGCATCCAGCCATGAGGAGATCATGGGATTGCAGAGGAATGGCTTGATTTCCGTGCGGCGGCGGGCGGGTTGGTGCGCCGCCCGCCACGGGGAGGAGGGGGGTACCGGGCCGGCCGCCGTTGGGTTCGCTCCGGCGGAGCAGGAGGAGCCGGCCGTGAGGCTGGCGGCTTGCGTGAGGGGCGGCGTCCCGCCGCCGCTTGCTGGATCGCCGGTGCCGCGTGGCCCCGGGTGGGCTGTCCCTGATCGCCGCGGGCGGTGCTCTGGTGGAGGTTTGCGGGTCCGGGTGCGGGTGCGGCGACGGCTGTCGGGCGCGGTCCGGGGGCGAGGGGAGATGACCGGCTGCACCAGCAGGGGGGCTTCTGCGGGGGCCTCGGTGAGCGGCTCTGGCCGCCACGCGGCACAGGCCGGTGCGGTGGCTTCACCTGCCGGGGGAGGACACTTCTCAGCTGGGGATGTGTCCTGTTGCTGCGCTCGGGGTGGCGGTCGGCGGCTGTTGTGCGGGGTGCGGGGTGCCGTCCTGTTGGGCTGGAGCGGGGTCTCTTTGCTGGAGGTGGGGCTGTCCGGCCGGGTCAGGGTGTGGCGAGACGGCGGGCAGTGGCGGTGGTGCGGGGGTGGGCAGGGGCGGTCTGCCGGACGGGGATGGCGGCGGTGTCGGTGGGGCCGTCCTGGTGCTGCTTGGCGGGGGTGAGGTGGTGCGGGGGTGCCATCGTGCGGGGTGGCCGCCCGGTGGGGGCCTCCTGCGTGGTGCGGGGGGTCCGCGCTGGGCCAGGGCCTGCGGATCTGTGTGGCGGGTTGAGCGCCGGAGGCGGTGCCCGGTGGCCGGCTGGTGTTCCGGCAGGCGCGTTCGAGGGGGTGTTTCCCGCTGCTCGCTTCGCGGTGCCGGCGCGCCGGGTGGAGGGCTTGGCAGGGGCCGGGACAGTCGGGGTGAGGGGGCGTCACCGTCGTCGGGCGGCGGGTCCCGATGCGGGGGTGGGTATGGGTGTGGTCCCGGCGCGCCCGGCGCGCCAGCGGCATCCCGCGCCAGGGCAGGTTCTTGAGCTGTGTGTGCGGGCCGGGGTGCTCGGCCTTGATGCTCGCCCGGTGGCGGGTGCCGTGCGCGCGCCGGTCGGTGCAGGGGCCGTGCTGGGTATGCCGGGCGTCGGCTGTGAGCGCGGTGTTCTTCAGGGCGGGGGTGTCCAGCAGCGCGGTGAAGCCGGGGGTGGCGGTGCTCGTGCCGGCGGCTTGGCGCGGGGCGGGGGCGGCGGCCCCGGTGTGCTCCCTCGCGGCTGGCGGCGCGCTCCCGGGCCGGTCCGTGGTGGGGGCGCCGTGCGGCGTCGTGCCGTCCACCGCGATGACCCGTGGCCGCGGAGCGTCATCGTTGCCGGCTCCCCGTCCGCGGGCCCAGGCCCCGGCCGTGGCCGCGTCCTTCTCCAAGTGCGCCGGGACGGGCATGCCGTCGGTGTCCGCGCGCCCCTGTCCGCCGGCGCTGTCTGGCGGGCCGGCTTTCCTTGCGTGTTCGCGTACTTCGCTGCGGGCGGCGCGGAGTGTGGCCAGGGCGGGTTGCCCGCCGGACGCGGGTGTGTCGATCAGCCGGGGGGCCGTCGGGTCCGGGGCCAGCGGCCCGCGCACGGCCGGCTCGGCCTGCGGGGTGCTGCCATCGGCCGGGCCGTCCCCGCCCGGGGCGGCCGCGAGTGCGGCATCCCGCAAGATCGTGCCCGGATGGTGCGCCGCCCGGGTCTTGCGCCAGGGCGCCGGGGCCGGCGGCATCGCCGCGTGCGGACCGGCCGTGCGGGCCGTCTTTGTCAGCGGCGCCGAACCGGTCTGCCAGACCCTGTCACGACCGCCGCCCTCGGTGCGGACACGGGGGCAGGACCCGATGCGCTTCTTCACCTGGACAGTGCCTCCGGCGGTGACGGGAACCAGCACCTCAACGATCCTCGTGCCTGCGGGCCGAGGCACTTCCTGCGTTCGCGAACCAGTGGGGCAGCCCGCCTCGTGCAGGCGCGCGGCTGGGGTCAGGGCTGCGCCTTGCAGGCCGCGCGGGCCGCGCCGACCACGGCGACTGCGTCCTTGTATGAGATGTCGAGCTTCTTCTTGGTCTCCCGGGTGATGTTGACGGCGCTGCCGATGGCGCCGCCCACACCGCCGTTGCCGTCGGCGGCGCAGACCGCGTTGCCTTGACTGACGAGTTCCTCGTCGCTGACCCCGGAGGGTTTGTTCTTGGTGTTCTCAAGGACATTGAAGAAGATTTTCTTCCTGGCTCCGATCAGCTCATTGGCACTGGAGGTGCCGGTCGTTGCACGGTCCGATGAGCCGGACTCGCCATCGGCCGGGCCGCAGGCGGTCATGACGGCCATTCCCATGATCGCGACACCAAGGGCGACATTTTTTTTCGTCATTTGTTCTTGAACTCCCTGCGCCAGTGAATCGCTGTTAAGACACAACCCGTACCGGCCAGCAGGGAGCCCGCTAAGGGCTGGCACTTTGCCGCCCATTCGAGAAAGAAATAGTCTTCCCCCTTGGCGTCCGTGACAATGGAACCGATGCCCAGGATAATCATTACTATTCCTGCTCCCATGTCACCTCACCGCTCACACAGCACCGAAGTCGCAGAAATAATGTACAAGCGAAAGGCAGGGCGTAGGTGAGGCCTTGACGCGGCGGTGGAAATTTCATTCCCAGGTACAAGGCCGGGTACATCTTTCGATGTATTCCTTCGAGGGCGGGGTGGGGACGCGGACGACATTTCACGCGGCCCCCGCTCGGGTGCCGGGTCCACCCGCCAGTGCTGCGCGGTGCTTGCCGTGTGCGCGGCAGGAATCCCGCGGCAGGGCTTCCGCCCCGGGGCGGTCGGCTGGCAGCAGTTGGGCCGCTTCAGCGCCGCTCCCTGCCGTTCCCTTCCCGTCGCCGTGTTGCGCTCTGGTCGGCGCAGGCGTTCAGGGGGAAGGCCCCCGCATGGGCAGGGCCTGTCCCGCACCAGCCGGAGCCGGAGCCGGTGGTGCTGGCGGCGGTTCCGGTATCCGGTCCGGTCATCATGACGGTGGTTCCCGGGCGTTGTTCCGTGATCTCCCGCGCCGTGTTTTGCCTGTACATCGGCGACCCGCAGGTGAAGAGGGCGGATCTGTCGGGCCGGCACGAGATGCCCTGGTCGAAGTCCTGGCGCACCCTGGGGCGTTGCTCTGGGTCGTTGCTCTGGCCCCCGCCGAGGTCCCTGACGGGGTCAGGCTGGGAGGCCAGGGCAGCGAGCAGGTGGCGATCAGCGCGGCGGCGGCCGGGTTGCTGCGGTTCAGAGAGGTGAGGAGTGCGGCCCGGCGGCGCTGACCGCTTTCGTGAGGGCGGGGGGGATCGGTGTGCAGGGACGGTACTGGCGGCGCGGGGGTGCGGCGCAGGTCAGACGGTCTGCCCCGGTCACTGGTCGCTCAGCTGCGCCAGCAGCCGTTGGAACAGATCCGAGTTGGAGAGCAGCATGAAGCCGGCGATGGCGAACAGCCACGCGGTGTTCTCCTGCGCGTTGTCCCGGAGCCAGCGGTCCAGGCGCCGCAGGACCGGCTGCACGGCGTGCTTGGCGATCACGCGGAGCAGCGTCGCGAGCAGCGCGGGAGCGATCATCACCAGGCAGTACAGCGCAAGCAGGCCGATGCGCAGGCCCAGGGGGCGCTCCTCGCGGCCGAGGGTGTCGATGGCGGAGAGGTAGGGGAACATCGTGGCGGTTTCCAGGACAACGGCGATCAGCGAGACGGCCGCCACCCCTCGCAGTGTCGCGGACTCGCCGACTGCGGATGCCCGCCATCGGATCAGGCGGCCCTCGCCGGACGCGGGACGCCGCAGGAAGCCGTGCCAGGCAGCCAGCAGGAGGAACGCGGCCCCGGCGACCGCTGTCACCACGTCGCCGGCCGGGGAGTCCAGGGCCGAGCGCATCGGGTCGCGTACCGCCGAGAGCACGCCCATCAGCAGGACACCGAGCAGCAGGTATCCGGCGCCGACGAGCAGGAGGTAGCAGAAGACGTTGGCGATCCGCAGTCCGCGGGGGGTCAGCAGGAACCAGACCGGGATCGCCAGTGTGGAGACGCTCAGCGTGTCGAGCAGGGCGAGGGGCAGAATCTGGCGGAGAACGTCCACGGAGTGCGTGCCTTCCGCTGTGCGGGATCGGTGGAGAGGGCAGGGGGGAGGAGAGCGTGTACGGTGCCGCTCGCCGTGCATGGCCGGTTGCCGGGTGTCTGCGCGGTGCCCGCGGGGCCGGTCACCGCTGCTCGGCACACGGGGGTCGCGGGCGCCGGACGGCCGCCGTTTCGAGCCCGCCGAGCGCCTCCCGCGCCGGCGCCGTCACATCCGTCTCGGCCGTGACGCTGCGGCTCTTGCCCGTGCGCGGAGCGGCCGGCGGCGGGCACGCCCGCGATCTGGGCCGGTACGTCGGCAGTGATCGGGCTGTCCGCCGCGCCCGGCGGGCACGGGGGAGCGATGGCGAGGGGGATCCCGCCTCCCGGCCGCGGCACGTGCCCAGCAGTCCGGCCCCCCCCAGAGCGCGGTGAGTGCGGTCGGACGGGTGAATCGCTGGGCGGTGTCGGTGGGGTTGGCCGTCACCGCGGAGCGCGGCTGCTCCGGCGATGGCCAGGGGAGCCAGAACGGCAGGTGGGTCGCGCGGGGCGTACCGGTGCAGATGACGGGCAGGCCGCCGGGGCGCGGTTTCACCGTCGCTCGCGTTGAACCGGCTCATCGGTCCGCGTTCCTTTCCCTGCTGGCCCCTGCTGGCCCCTGCTGGTCGCTGCTGGCTGCGTTGCGGCCCGCCGCGCCGGCCGGGCCGAACGTCTCAGTGCCCTCGGTCATCGTCCCGGTGCCGCGGGGGGAAGCCGAGGTCGTCGCGCAGCTCGCCCACGATTCCCTTGGACTTCTTGGACCGGAAGGACTCGGCCAGGTCAATTGCGCCGAGGATCAGCAGCAGGGAACCGAACGGTCCGCCCTGGAACCATTCGTACTTGAGGTCCCAGAAGAAAATTGTCAGGACGGCTCCGGCCGCCAGAAGGACAATTCCAAGAACCCTTTTGAAGTTCACAGTTACCCCCAGTGCGATTGCTTGTCTGACGGGTGCACCGTCGCAGGCAAGGCTGCCAGAAAAAGATCAGCTTCCCTATCGCGGCAGCGTGGTGAGGGTCGGCATCAAGCCACCGCCGAGGGCGAGGTCGAAAACCGCCCGGCTCAGTTGACCGGAATCCTCGGAAACCAGGAAATGCCTACCCGGAAGGGACGTGATCTCCACCCGTTCCCCGATTTCTGTCCAGCGTTCGAGTATTTGAGTGGAGACCAGGGGATCCTCCGCGCCGCCATACACATGAATGGGCACGGCGAGCCGTCTTTCCTGCGGGACATGGCGGTACGAGCGGCACACCGCGACATCGTCACGCACCCGTCCCAGGAAAGGGACCAGCCAGGCGGGGTGGTCCAGCAGCCACGACGGGATTCCCCCGATACCGTGCAGCCACCGGATCAGCGCCTCGTCATCGTGCTCCGCCGCGAAGTCGTGCCAGGGCACCTGCGGCGCCCCCAAGGCGGCGACCGCCAGTGCCCGGGGTCTTCGCCCGCCGTGCTCTTCGAAGTGCCGGGTGAGGAGATAGGCCAGCAGACCTCCCATGCTGTGTCCGAACAGCACGTAGTCGTCGTCGGCCAGGTGCTCCTGCAGTTCCGTCACGAGGGCCGGAATCAGCTGTTCGGTGCGGTGGTAGCGCCGCCGGCTGCCGGCGTTCGGACCGCCGGGCAGGGCGAGCGGGAGCACCTCGACGCCCTCCGGGGCCTGCTGCGCCCAGGACTCGAACACGGCGGGGCTGCCGCCGGCGTGGTGCAGGCACACCAGCCGGGTCGTCCGGCCGCTCACCGGTCTCCTCGTGCGTGCGACGATCCGCCGCGGACCGTGGTGGGGGTGTTCCCGGTGACCGCGGCGGCCTGGTCGCCGCCGAGCACGTCCAGCAGGTGGTCGGTCAGCGACGCGACGGTCGGGTGCTCGAACACCGCCGTCTGCCGCAGCGCGCACTCCAGGGTCCGCTGCAGGTTCCGCCGCAGCTGGATGGCGGTGAGCGAGTCCAGCCCTCCGGCGAAGAAGTCCCCGTCGTCCGGCAGCCCCGGGCCGCCGGTGCCCAGCACGCTCGCCGCCTGTTCCCGGACGCACTCCCGCACCAGTTCGCGGCGCCGGGGCGCCGCAGCCGCGTCGAACACGGCACGCACCGATGCCCCAAGGGCCTGCTCACCGCGGTGCCTGCCGCCCGGCAGATCCGCGAGGAAGCCGCGGGTGGCGGGCGCGTTCCGGTCCGCGAAGCGCTCCCAGTCGGCCGGCAGGACGGCGATCGTGCCGCCGGGGTGGCGGCGGGCGGTGAGGAGCCCGGCCAGCAGGGCCAGGCCGTCCCGCTTGGGGATCACCCCCTCGCCCCGGCGCTCCAGTGCGGCTTCCATGCCCGCCCGCGCGCTCATGCCCGACTCGGCCCACGAGCCCCACTGGATGGCGAGGGCAGGCAGTCCCTGCGCCTGCCGGAACGCGGCAAGGCCGTCGAGGAACGCGTTGGCGGCCGCATAGTTCGCCTGGCCAGGGGTCCCGAACAGGGACGAGACCGAGGAGAACAGCACGAAGAAGTCCAGCGGGCACCCCGCCGTCACGGTGTGCAGGTTCCAGGCGCCGCGCGTCTTGGGCGCCATCACCCGCGCGAAGCGCTCCGGCGACTGCAGCAGCAGGACCCCGTCGTCCAGCACCCCGGCCAGGTGCAGGACCCCGGCCAGCGGCGGGAAGCGGGGATCGTCGCCGATCCTGCCCACGGCCTGGGCAAGCTGGCCGGCGTCGGCCACGTCGACGGTGAGCGCTTCCAGCGTCACCCCCTGGGACCGCAGTTTCGCGATCGCCTCCGTGGCGTCCGCGTCCGGCGGCGTCCGGCCCATCAGCACCACATGCCGGGCGCCGGCGCCGCAGAGCAGCCGTGCGGTCTCCAGCCCGAGTCCGCCCAGGCCACCGGTGATCAGGTACGTGGCGTCCTGGCGCACGGCGGCCGCCGGCGCGCCCGGCGCGGTCGGCGGGGCGGCGCGGCGCAGCCGTGCCGTGTAGCGCCGGGTGCCCCGGTAGCCGATCCGGTGGTCGTCGGCCGCCTCTTGCGCCGCGGCCAGCGCGGCCAGTTCGGCGTGCAGCACGCTCGCCTGCCCGCCGGGTTCCGCCTCGGGGTCGAGGTCGACCTGGGTCAAGCGCAGCTCCGGATGCTCGGCAGCCGCCACCCTGCCCAGCCCGCACAGCGCGGCCTGCGCCGGGCTGGTCACGGCCCGGCCCGCGACGGCCTGCGCACCGCGTGTCACCAGGCAGAGGCGGGGCCCGCCGCGCTCCATCGCGCCGAAGTGCTGGACCAGGCGCAGCAGCCGCTGTCCCAGGGCCACCGCGCCATGGCCGGCATCCCCGTCCCCGTCCCCGTCTCCGCTCGCCGGGATCACCGCCACCACCTCGTATCCGGCGTCGGGGCGGGACCCGCCGGCCACCGTGCCGCCCGGCGCGTCGTCGGCGCCACGCACCTCGCAGGTCACTCCGTGCGAGCGGGCCGACTCCGCGACCTGGCGGGCCAGTTCAAGGGCGGCCGCGTCCTCGGCGAGCAGCAGCCACCGGCCGCCGCCCGCCGGCCCGGCCGGCGGGCGGATCGCCGCCCACTGTGTGTCGTAGAGCCACTCCGTGCGGCCCTGCGGCCGGGCCGGGAGCATCGCCGCACGCTCCGCGCGTTTGAGCACGACCCCGGTCATGGCCAGGATCAAACCGCCGTCCGGGGCGAACAGGTCCACATCGGCACGGAGCGTCTGCGGATCCTTTCCCCGCGCGGGACGCAACCGTGCGTGGCACCACGCCTGCGTCGCCGCGGGCCGCTCGATCTGGATCACGTCGGCGCCCAGCGGCACGTACGTCCTGCGCCCGAGCTTTTCCGGGTACATGACGGTGAGCGCGAGGTAACAGGCTTCCAGCAGGACCGGGTGCACGCGGTGCCGGGCGGCCTCGGCGCCCAGCGCGGGCCCCAGGGCGATCCGTGAGAGGACCGTCTCCCCGTCCTGCCACAGCTGTTGCGTGACGTGGAAGAGCGGTCCGAGGTCGATCTCGCGTTCCCGTTCCCTTCGGTAGATCTCCTCCGGCTGCAGCGCGGCACCGGCGAACGCCTCGCGCAGCGCCGGCAGCGCTGCAGGGGCGAGCGGGCAGCGCACCGGCTCGTCGGCCGGCGCCAGGTGTCCCGAGGCGTGCAGGGTCCAGGCAGCAGGCACCGCCGGTGCCTCGCCCCTGGCCGCGCCGGCCCCGTCGTCTTCTCGCAGCGGCCGGGAGTACACCTCGAAAAGCTGCCCCCCGCCGTCCGCGGTGAGCACGACCTGCATCTGGCGCAGACTTCGTTCGTCCTCGAAGGCCATCGCCCGGTGGATGGAGAAGTCGCGCAGCGCGGCTGGCACCGCCCCGTACACCTCCCGTGCCGCGCTGAAGGCGAGTTCCTGGTAGGCGACTCCGGGCATCACGACGGCCTGGAACACCCGGTGGTCACGCAGCCAGGGGAGGGTGGGCACGCCCACCGTGGAGTCGAACCGGATGCTCTCGCTCCGTGCGAGCTCGAGCCGGCTGCCCAGCAGCGGGTGGAGCGCGGGCGGACCGGCCGGGACGGCGGCCGGCGGCGCCTCGATCCAGTGGCGTTGGCGCTGCCACGGGTAGGTGGGCAGTGCGACGCGGCGGTGGCCGCCGCCGAAGAACGCCGACCAGTCGAGCCGGGCGCCGGCCAGGTAGAGGGCGCGGGCCGCCTCCAGCAACTGCTCGCGGGGCCGCTCCGGGCGCAGGCTGGGCACCAGCACCGGGCCGCCCACGCCCTCCTCGCGCTCCTCCAGGAGCTGCAGCAGCGTCGGTTTCGGTGAGATCTCCAGCAGGGCGCCGGGGCCCAGGGCCTCGAGCGCCGTGGCGGCGTCGTGGAACCGTACCGTCCGCGTGATCTGGCCGGTCCAGTAGCGCCAGTCCGCGATCTCCGCACCGATGAGGGCACCCGTCACCGTCGACACGATGGGGATGCGCGGGGGGTGGTAGCGGACCGAGCGCGCGATCGCCTCGAAGTCCGCCACCATCGGAGCCATCAGGGGGGAGTGCGAGGCGATCGAGATGTCCAGCACCCGGTGCCGGATGCCCCGGCCGGTCAGCTCGTCGCAGATCCGCCGCAGGTCGCTGGTCCGGCCGGAGATGACCGTCGAGGACGGGCCGTTCACCGCCGCGATCGCGGTGTCCCCGCTCAACAGCTCCGCGACGGTGGCTTCGTCGGCCATCACCGCGACCATCGTCCCCGCCTCGGTGCGCTGCTGCATCAGCTCTCCGCGGGCGTGGACCAGCCGCAGGGCGTCCTCCAGGGACAGCACGCCAGCGAAGCAGGCGGCGGCGTACTCCCCGTGGCTGTGCCCCAGCACAACTGCGGGCTCGACCCCCCACGACCGCCAGGTCTCGGCGAGGGCGTATTCGACGGCGAACAGCGCCGGCTGGGCGTAGCGCGTCTCACTGATCGGGGACGCCTCGGACGCCTTGGGGAACAGCACGGACAGCAGCGGCCGTTCGAGCCGGCCACGCAGCAGCTCGTCGCACCGGTCCAGAACGGCGCGGAAGACCGGCACCCGGTCATACAGGTCGCCTCCCATACCCGCGTACTGCGGTCCCTGCCCGGGGAAGAGGAACGCCACGCTCTTCGGCCGCGGGGCGGACGACGGCTGCGGCGGGGCGGCGGCAACGCTTGCCAGGAGCTGCTCGCGCGCCTCCTGCGCCGAGCCCGCGACCACGGCGAGGCGGTGCGCGAAGTGGCGGCGCCCGGTCGCGGCGGTAAAGCAGATGTCGCCGAAGCCGGGCCGGGACGGCGCGGCGAGGAGGTCGAGGTAGCGGTCGGCCAGCTCGCCGAGGGCGGCGTCGCTGCGGGCGCTCAGGGGGAGCACGAACCGGTGGTCCGCCGGGCTCTCGCCGAGCGGGTGCGGCGGCTCCTGCAGGATCAGATGGCAGTTCGTCCCGCCCACCCCGAGCGAGGTGACGCCGGCCGTCCTGGGGCCGGCGCACTCCCATGGCACCGTCTTGGTGTTCACCCGAAACGGAGAGCCCGCGAAGTCGATCTCCTCGTTGGGCGCGCGGAAGTGCAGGCTCGGCACCAGCGTCCCGCGCTGGACGCAGAGCGCCGCCTTGATCAGCCCGGCGATGCCCGCGGCCTCGTCCAGGTGCCCGATGCCGGATTTCACGGAGCCGAGAGCGCAATGGCCGGGCCCCGGACGGCTCCGTGCGGTGGACGCGGTGCTGAACGCCTCGTGCAGCGCCGCCACTTCGATGGGATCGCCCAGTGCCGTGCCCGACCCGTGGGCCTCGACGTAGCCCACGTCTGCCGGGTCGACGTCGGCGGCCTCCAGCGCGGCCCGGACGACATCGGCCTGCCGGTCGGCGCTGGGTGCGGTGAAGCTGACCTTCGCCTCACCGTCGTTGTTGACCGCCGAGCCCTTGATCACGGCGATGATCCGGTCGCCGTCCCCGACCGCATCCTCCACCCGCTTGAGGGCCACGACACCGCAGCCGTTGCCGAAGAGGGTGCCGGAGGCATCCGCATCGAAGGAACGGGTGTGCCCGTCACCGGAGAGGATCATGCCTTCCTCGTGGAGGTAGCCGGCGTCCTGGGGCACCACGATGTGCACACCGCCCGCCAGCGCCATACCGGCCTCGCCCTCCAGCAGGCTCCGGCACGCCAGATGAACGGCGACCAGCGCCGTGGAGCACGCCGTCTGGACCGTGATGCTGGGCCCGCGCAGGTTCAGCGCGTGGGACACCCGGGTGGCCAGGTAGTTCCCGTCGTTGCCGAGCTTGAGCTGGAACTGCTCCAGATCGGACTCGGTCAGCGCTTTGCGGTGTCCGTAGCCGAAGTGCGGTGCCAGATTGTTGAGCAGGTACGTGCTCATGCCCGCCCCCGCGAAGACCGCCACGTCCGAGGCTCCGGCGCCGCCGGGGGCGTATCCGGCGTTCTCCAGCGCCTCCCACGCGCACTCCAGCAGGAGCCGCTGCTGGGGGTCGAGCAGGTCGGCCTCCTTGGGGCTGAGGCCGAAGAACGCGGCATCGAACCGGTCGACGGCCGGCAGCACGGCGCCCGCCGTCACGAAGTCGGGGTGCGCGGCCAGGTCCTGGTCCCGCTGTCCCCGCGCGCCGCCCGGCAAGGGCTCCACGGACTCCACACCCGCGACGAGATTCCGCCAGAACGTCTCGACATCGGGCGCCCCGGGAAATCTCCCGGCCATCCCGACGATCGCGACGTCCCCGCCGCCGCTGCGCCGGGGGGCGGCCCGCCCTCGGCGATCGGCCCCCCACCGGCCCGTGGACGCCCCCGCATCGCCGTGCTCGCCCGGTGGTGGCGCGGAGCGCTCCAGATGCGCGGCGAAGTCCCTGATGGTCGGGCAGCGCAGCAGGTCGACCATCGAAACGTCCTGGCCCAGGCGTGCGGTGAGCTCCTGACGGACCTTCACCAGCAGCAGCGAGGTACCGCCGAGGTCGAAGAAGCGGTCCTCGACGGACAGTTCCTCCACCCGCAGCGCCGCCTGCCAGACCTCCACCAGCAGTTGCTCGGTGGCACCCACCGGGGCCACCACCGCAGTGGGCGCCAGCCGCTCGAAGGTGTCCGGGGGGCGCAGCCTCCCGCGGTCTGTCTTGCCGCTCGGCGTCAGCGGCAGGGCGGGGAGCAGGCGGTAGGCCTCCGGCAGCATCAGCGGCGGGAGCCGCCGGGCGAGGAAGCCGTGGAGCACCCGCCCGGCACCGGCCTCATCCAGCCCCGCACCGGGCACCACATGGGCGACCAGGCGCTGCTGCCCGTCGATGCCGTGGGCGACCACGGCGGCGTCCCTGACCGCGGGATGGCCAAGGAGCAGCGCTTCGATCTCGCCGGCCTCGATCCGTACGCCGTGTGCCTTCACCTGGGTGTCGATGCGGCCGATCAGCTCCAACGTCCCATCGGAGCGGCGGCGGGCGAGATCCCCGGTGCGGTACATCCGGCCGCTGCCGAAGGGGTTGGCCACGAACCGCTCTGCCGTGAGCTCCGCTTGCCCCAGATACCCCGGCGACACCCCGGCCCCCACGACACACAGCTCGCCCTCGGTCCCCTCGGGTACCTCCCGCAGCCGCTGGTCAACGATGTGGACCCGCACCCCGTCGATCGGACGCCCGATCGGGGCGAGGGCCGGCCACTGCGCCGGATCGCCCTCCAGCGTGAAGGCCGTGGCGTCCTGGAACTCAGTCGCCCCGTAGTGGTTGTGCAGCAGCGCCCGGGTACGGCGGAACAGGGCCCTGACCGGCGGGCTGATCCGCAGTGCCTCCCCCGTGGTGATGACCTCGCGCAGCGCCAGGTCGGCCGAGGGCTCCTGCTCGACCGCCCGCGCCAGCTGCTCCATGAGGGTGACCGGCAAGAAGACCCGCTCGATCCGCTCGTCCCGGAGGAAGGCCGCCAGCGCGAACGGGTTGCGGCGGACCTCATCGTCGGCGAGCACGAGGGTGCCGCCGAAGCCGAGGGTGGAGAAGATCTCGTGGAAGGAGAAGTCGAAGCTCACCGCACAGATCTGGGCGGTGCGCAGCCGGCAGCTGCCAGGCCGGGCCCGGTCGTGCCAGGTCAGCAGGTTCATCAGGGCCGCATGGGTCATCACCGCGCCCTTGGGAGCGCCGGTGGACCCAGACGTGAAGATCGCGTAGGCCGCCGCGGCCGGATCGCCGGCCGCCCCCGGGCCGGCGGCGATCTGCTGGAGCGGCTGCCCGGGCTCGCCGGACGGCACCAGGTGGCAGCCCTCCGTGAGCCCGAGCAGCCGGGCGGTCGTGACGGGCGGTTCGGGGGGCCCGTCCGTCACGACCACGTCGATACCCGCCGTGCTGATCACGTGCTGGACGCGCTCGGCCGGGTCGGCCAGGTCGATCGGCACATAGGCCGCGCCGGTCCGCATCACCCCGAGCATCGCCGCCACGGCCTCTGGGGTGCGCGCCATGCGGATGCCGACGAAGTCGCCCTGGCCGACTCCCGTGTGGCGCAGCGCGGCGGCTGCCCGGGCCGCCATCGCATCGAGGGCGCGATAGCCCACCCGGCGGGCGCCGTAGACCAGGGCGATAGAGTCCGCCCGGTCACCGCGGGCGTGCCGCTCGACCAGTTCGTGGACGGTGCCCGGGGCCCTCCCCAAGGAGCGGGTGGCCTCAGCAGAGTGGTTCGGCATTACGGAAATCCTCGGCTCGATGTCGGGTCATGACGGCGGCTGATCCCTGCAGGAGGCCGGTGACAGGCGCTACGCGCAAGGTGGCGGACCGATGGCGCAGCGGCGGCAGTTCAGGCAACGGATCCGGTATGAGGCCTGCGATCGCTTCGCCCGCGGTGAGGAAGACCGCGGTGATCGCGAAAGGATCTGCGGGTGAGCGAGCGGCCGGTGCAGCGCCGGTGGCGCGCCTGGCGGCGAGTTGCAGGCCCTCGCTGCCAAGGAGCCGGCTGAAGATGCCGCGCGCAGCGCACGGGCAGTGGTGCGGCGGCTGCCGCCTTCGCCGACAACGCGCACCTCGACCGCACCCTCCGCCGCATCCGCTACCGCCACTACCGCCCCGCCCCCCGGCACCAGGCCGACGAGGCCCGGGGTCCCGCTACGAAGCGCCTCTTCAGACCAGCGGTTCGTACACGGCGGAGGGGAAGTAGTCCTCCCTGGTGCCGTCCCGGCGGATGTCCCAGGTCGAGCAGTGCAGGGAGCCGCCGTACTCGAAGACGTTGCGAAACGGCACGGTGAGCACCTCCAGCCCCTGATCGGCCAGCAGGTCCTGGAGCGGCTTCTCCTGCTCCTCGCAGATCACCGTGGTCGGGGAGAGGCTGAGCACGTTCATCGACAGCCACTTCGAGGACTGGCAGTACAGGGGCATCTCGTCGTTCGTCAGCACCGGCTCCGGCGCCTGGATCAGCTCCCAGCCGTTGTCCGTGAACAGCGACAGCTCGTCCTGCCGGATCGGCCGGTCGGGGTTGGTGAGGACCAGGCCGGGGCGCAGCGGCACGAAGGTGCAGTCGATGTGGGAGGGGAAGTAGTCCAGCGGGAAGTGCACGGGGTGGACACGGAAGCCCTTGGGCTCCAGGACCCGCTTCAGCCAGCGGATGCCCGCGCGGTTGGTCGTCATCGACTCCTGGACGATGATGTCCCGGCCGAACCGGCTCATGTCAGCGGCGTCGAAGACGACTTCGGCCTGCGTGATGCAGAACTCCGAGCTGTGCATCCGCCGGTGGCGCTCATCGACCGGCCACTCCCAGAAGTCCTGCCGGTACATGGCATCGGACATCGTCGGCTTGGGCGCCACCGTCCATCCGACCCTGGGGTCCGCCTCCCAGTACTCGTACACCAGGTGCCGGTAGGGCTCGTACTCGAAGTACCGCGCGCGGCGCGACATCGTCGCCTCGACGATCTCGTTGCCGACCGTGATCATGACGTCCCGGGGGCACACCGCGCAGTACTGGTTGGCGACCTCGAAGTGAGGGGTGCGCAGGGCCCTGCCGAAGTCGTGCCGGCCGGGGCGCCGCACGCTCACCCCACGGGACTCCAGCAGCCGGGCCAGCCCGTCGAGTTCCGCATTCGCCTGCGCCACCGCCTCCGCGGACTTGCCTCCAGTGGGGAACGGGGCTCCCTCGCGGCCCCTGACCTGGGGCCTGTTGCCCGGCTCGGTCGGCTCGAAGCACGCGCCGTCCGCCGAACCGACGACCACCTCTTTCAGGTGGTCCCACTCGTTCCAGGAGTTCACCACCGGTGTACCGGCGATCGCGGTCATGGCAGCCCTTCCGTCGTTGTCTTTCCTGCGCCATCCGCAGGCTGTGTGTGGGGGGTGCACGTGAGGTGGTGTGGGGGTGCACGCGGTGCCGGGCGGGTCCTTCCGGTCAGCCCGGCAGCCGCAGGAACCGGTGCCCCGCCTGGTCCTGGAGCAGCCTGCGCGTACAGGCCACGTAGACCGACTTCTCCGGGGCGACCAGGTCCACGGCACGCACCCGGTCGACGCCGCACAGGCCCTCGACGAGCCGAGGCAGGCTCGCCGTGTCGAACCACTGCTCCACGAGCATCCGCCGGAACGCGTCCGGGGAGTTCTCCACCGGCTTGCCGGTGAGCGGAGAGACCACGGCCGCCTCCGCGGTGCGGAACTCCGTCTCCTTGAGGAGATCGGTGAACTCCTGCGGCCCAGGCACCGCGTAGGGGCAGTGCTCGGCCCGGTCGATGGTGTCCATGACGGACACTCCGAGCTTGTTGAGCAGCGGGCCGATCGTCTCCGGCTCGGTGTTGCGCATGCTCACCGCTACCAGGCCGCTGCCCAGGTCGACCGAGAGCCAGGCGGACTCCTCGCGCATCCGCAGCGCCTCGGTCAGCTGGCGCGCGTCTCCCTGCGATGACGCGAGGACCGTCAGCGTGGAGCCGCTGCGGCGCACCCGGTTCGCGGCGATCTGCCGGGAGTTGATCTCCCAGATGAGCTGGAAACAGGTCTCCTCGGTGATCGCGCCTGCGGCCAGCAGCGCGGGCAGGCAGCCCGCGCTCATCCCCCCGTACGCCACCCAGCGGCCATTCTCCCGCTCCGTCCGCCGGATCACCGCCACGGCGAGCAGCGCCTCGTGCACGGTGGAGGCCAGACCGGTGCTGCCCTGGTCCCGGTCCACCTCGTCGGGGTCGAACCGGCAGCTGCGGGCGGCGAGTTCGAGGTGGCCGTCGCGCCGGTCCAGGACGGCGGATACGGCGGACTCGGTGAGCGGCACCAGCCCGGGCAGGACGAGGGCCCGCTCAGACGCCATCGAGAACCCCGCCGACTTCGGGCCGCAGCCCGCACGCCGGGTCCAGCTTCATGGACTTCACCACGAAACCGGAGGGCTCCAGCACCACGTAGGAGTCCAGCTCCAGGCCGTGCAGGTAGTCGAGCACGCCGCGCCAGTCAAGGATCGTGGTGTACTGCTCCTTCGTCAGCTGCCAGACGGCCTCACCACTGGTGTAGGGGCGGCAGTCGTTGATGCTGACCAGCGGAACCGTCGTATTGCCGAAAGGGTCCTTGAACGTCCACTCCTTGGTGAACGACTCCTGCACGTCGCCCATCAGGTCGCAGTGCCCCGGGAAGCTGTAGGGAATCACCTTGAACAGGGCGCCGGCCCGCATCAGCGCCGGCTTCATCGCGTCGATGTCCGACTCGCGGCAGGCCGCGATGAACTGGTTGCCCGAGACCACGACCGACATGTGGAGCAGGGATTCCATGCCGTCGGCGCGCAGTGCGTCGAACACCTTGACGTGATCGCCGTTGTAGAAGAAGACGCTGCGGTAGTCGGTGGGGCCGAAGGCTTCGATCTCTATCGCGGCCATGGTGTTGGACATCCGCACGATGTCCTCCAGCGACACCCAGCCCGCGGCCGCGGCCGCGCTGAGGTATCCCAGGCTGATGCCGGTGACGCAGACGGGTTGCATGTCCCGCCGGCGCACCTCCTCCCGGTAGCCGGCGATTCCCATGATGTTGATCAGCGGGCGGCGGAAGCGGGGGTCGTTCGCCTCCTCCTCCGAGCCGTCGCGCAAGATGGCGCGGAAGTCCATGGAGAGCGTGTCACTGGCCAGGTCCAGCAGGATCCGCAGCGCTTTCGACTCCAGACAGCGTTGGCGGATGTCCGCGTCGAGGAAGACCTGGGACGGAAAGATGTAGGCGCCGGTGCCGGTCACAGCGAGAACCCGTCGTCGACGACGATGACTTCGCCGTTCACCGCGCAGAAGTCGGGGCCGGTGATCTGCCGGATGACCGAAGCCACCCGGCGGGGCGCCAGCAGCCGCTCCATGTAGTCGGGGCCGCCCATGATCTCCTCGAGGGCCTCCGGGGGGACGGTGCTCAGCTGCCCGCTGTCCCTGATGGGGCCGGGTGAGACGGCCGTGCACCGGACCCCGAGCTTGCCCCACTCGCGGGCGAATCCCCGTGTCAGCGCCTCGATGGCCGCCTTGCTGGTGATGTATCCGATCGCCCCCACGATGTAGCGCTTGGTGAGGATCGACGACACGTTCACCACGCTGCCGCCGCCGGTCGCGGCCATCGCCTGCGCACAGACCGAGCTGACCTGGTAGGCGCCGAAGATATTGGCGTCGATGACCGATTTGAACTGCTCCGCGTTGGAAACGGTGGCCACGGCGGCGTGATTGGTGACTGCGCAGTTCACGACCACGTCGCACGGGGTGATGTCGCCGAGCAGCCGGCGCACGCTCGTGGCCCGGGGGTCGGGGTCGGGCAGGGTCAGCTGGTGGACGACCGGTGTCCCGCCGTGCTCGCAGACCGCGGCGGCCGTCTTCTCGGCCGCGTCGCGCCGGTCGTGGTAGGTCAGATGCACCCGTTCCGCCAGCGGCGCGAACTCGCACGCCACCGCCTGCCCCAGACCGCTCGTGCCGCCGACGACCAGCACGTTGCGGTAGGCCGCCGCTTCCGTTTCGCCCATCATCCTTCTCCGCTCACACGGTCCGCGATGACGCGGATGTCGATACGCTGTGCCATGGCTTCGGCGCGCTCCGCCAGCCGCCCACGGTCCAGCCGGCGACCGACGCGAGGCTGGTAGTGCGGATACGGCCGTTCGTACTCTTGTCTGGTCAGGGCCGTCTTGACGGCCGGCACGGTGCCGTGTGCCGTCTGGAAGTAGTCGCGGCACACCGCTTCGAACGGCAGGCCGTCGCCGTCGCTGAGCGCCAGGTTCAGCGTGGCGTCGTTGTGGAGACCGGCCGTGAACTCGACACGGCGGCAGTTCATGACGTCGAAGAGGTAGTCGACCAGCAGCACGGCCGCCTCGATGCCGATCCCCGTTCCCCACAGGCGCTGTTCACCCGTCGCGCCGCCGACCTCGTACACGCCCTCCCCGAGGCGCCACCAGTGGACGAGCCCCACAACGGTGCCCCTGGTGTCCGTGACCAGCGCGGCGCGTGCCCCGTCGGCTTCGACGGCCGCATACCGGGACTGCCGGACCAGCATGCTGGACGTTCCTCGCAACAGTGCCTCGCACTCCGTGGCGCCCAGCCACTGAGCCACCGTGCCCAACTCGGCCTCGGAGAGCGGATGCAGCTCGCACAGCAGACCTTTCATGGCTTGCGCCACTCGCCTGCGAGCTGCTCGTGCAGGGCCTGGAGCGTGGTGATGCCCTCGACCTTCAGGTCGTAGACCCTGTCCCCGTAGAGCGGAAGCAACGCCGACACGAAACGCAGGGTGTCCATCGACTCCAGGCCGTAGGCGCTCTCGCTGCCGAAGACGACGGTGTCGTCAGCCGGGCCGTGATCGCCCACCCGGTCCTCGAACATCGAGACGAAAACCTCACGCAGTTTTTCCACGGTCACTCCACACTGATGTCGTTCGGCAGCTTGAAACACATCGAGCCCCACAGGAACCCGGCGCCGATGGCCCCCAGCACGATGAGGTCGCCCTGTCCGGCCCGGCCGTCGACGGCGAGCCTGCGCAGGGCGGTGAGCGGCGAGGCGGCGCCGGTGTTGCCGAGAGCGTCGGCGGTGACGGCCACCCGGTCCGGGTCCGCGCCCACCGCGTGCCCGATGAGCCGCACCAGCCTGGCGCTGGCCTGGTGCAGGGCGAACCCGCTGACGTCCGGCACCTCGACACCGGCCGCGGCCAGGGTCTCGGCAATCGACTTGGGAACCCGGGTGGAGGCCTCCCGCAGCACGACCCGGCCGTCCATCTGCAGGTACTGGCTGTGCAGTTCACGCCCGATCACGGCACGCTCGTGGGCCAGCTGCGAGGGCGATGCCATGTGGACGGCGTCGGAGAAGGCGTTGCCGAGGTCGTAGCTGAGCAGCCCCGCGGACGCCTCGGTCTTGCTGAACACCGCGGCCGCCGCGGCATCACCGAAGAAGATGCGGGTGGTCCGGTCGTACGGGCCGGTGGCGCGGGAGAAGCCTTCGGCACAGACGACGAGGGCGTTCTCCAATCCCGGCTCCTGCACGAGGCACGCCGCGGTGTAGATCGCGTACACGGAGGACGCGCAGGCGTGCTGGGTGATGTCCACGATCCGCGGGCTGGCGATGCCCAGCCGGTCCGCGATGATGACGCCGAGCGAGGGCATCAGCCAATCAGGGGTCGTACTCGCCACGACGAGAACGTCGACGTCCCTGGCCTCGAGCCCGGCGAGCGCAAGCGCCCTGTCGGCCGACTCGACCGCGAGCTCGGTGATGTTGTCGTTGTCTCCGAGGAACCGCCGCTCCCGGATACCGGTCTTCTCCTCGATCCACTCCGGCGTGGTGTCCAGCACCTCGCACAGTTCGGCGTTGGTGACGACCCGGTCGGGCAGAGCCAGGCTGACACTGCGCGGACTGACCGGGGCGAGTCCCCATCTGGGCACGAGGTCTCCTCTCGTATGGTGATACACCGACCCGCGCCGGGGTCAGCAGCCGTCGCTGGACGTACTCGCGGACAGCTCCGCGCCCTCGGCGGCGCTCTCGGTGCCCCGCGGATCCATCACGTGGGGGGGGAGTCCATGGTGTTTCCTCCTCATACCGCCCACGACGTGCCGTCGTGGGACACCGTGAGGTCTTGGAGGGTCTTCTTGCGGACGCGGCGCAGGAGCTCCTCGCGGTGCATCCCGTCCGGCCGTTCCCCGATCGGAAAGGCAGCGAGGTCCGCGCAGCAGACGACGGCCGGCCAGTACCGTCCGTCGATGAAGAAACGGTCCTTCAAAACGCCCTCTATCTCGAAGGCGGAGTGCGTGGCGAGGTAGTCGAGCAGCACCTCGTTGTAGGTGGCGACCAGCAGTTCCACCCGCCTGGCCTCACGGGCGCGCAGCAGGAAGGACATCGCCCGCCCGATCGAGAGCTCGGCCAACCGGGGCGTCCACGCCGCGTCGTCGCACGAGGTGACGTTCAGCCGGAAGAATCCCGGGGTCTGGCCGGGGGACCAGGTCACCGCGCCGACCACCTGGTCCGAGACCCGGACGATGAGATGTGAGGAGCGCTCGTCCTGTACGACGCGCCGTCGCCCGGCTGCGGTGCGCCATACCGGTCCCTCCGTGGACACGTAGGAGAAGGGCTGGGAAATTGCTCTGTCGAGCATTTCCTCATCCGCCACGGAAACCACGGGAATGAATGCGAATTCCGGTTGAACCGGCCTACCTGTTTCACTTCCGGTCATGCCCGCTCCTCCATTGCCGACCTGGGGCTTCCGCTCCGGAATGGAGCCGCCGTCGAGAGCGGCAGCCCGTCACTCAAGCGCCTCGGCGCACTCGCTCTGGGCCGCGGCATCAACACGGATCTGATTATTTTCTTCAGGGGGTGGTGTGTGGACGCGGACGACATGGCGCATCTCCGCGTCCACACACCCAAGTCACCGCTTCGAGCGGCGATCAGCTTCAGCAGGTGCTGCTGCCGGTGCTGGCCGGAAGCTCGACGCCCTCGGCGACGATCTCCTCGCCCTGCAGCTCGAGAATGTTGGTCAGGTCCATGGCCATACCTCCTTTCTGGGTATCGGTGAGGCCGCTCGGATTGGCGGCCCCCGCTTGGGGGTGCCCCATCCGGGCGGGGCCCGGTGGGGTCGGTGGCGGCTGCGCTTCAGGCCGGTTCGGCCGACGCGGCGCGCGGGTCCTGGGGGTGCCTGGAGGGGCGGACGCGGGACAGTGGCCGCGTGCGCCGAACGCCCGCTCCACGCGGTGCGCGGTCATCATGGCGATGGTTCCCGGAGCCTGTTCCGCGATCTGCCTCGCCGCGTTGCGGCCGCGCATCGGCGGCCCGCAGGTGACGATGGCGGATCTACCGGAGGAAACCCAATGGATAAGATTTTTCCGGATTCTTTTTCATCCGCGCCTCCCGGGAACGGCTCGGTGGCGCGTGCTGACGGCGGGCGTGACCTGCGGGAGTCAGCCGCGAGATCGCAGACTGTCCTCATCCTCACGGATGGCGCATGGAAAAAGCTCCCTGGCTTCTTCGCCGTCTGCGGCAGACAGTGAAACAGCGAAACCGCATGCTTTTCTAAGACTGACATTTCAACTCCTTTCCCTTCAGGGCCGCTCGCCGACAGGTAAGAATCTAGGAGCCGGGATTCGGAGAGTCAAGCACGTGTACGAGATTATCTGAAAAATCGAATCCGTCATGGAATTTCTCGAATTCGGGCATGCGGAATTACCGGCGGACACCTGAATTGACGCACCGGAAAAGGCTGAAGGGGGAGGTTTCATTGGTGCTTGATAATCTCCGCTGCCCGCTCAGGTGTTGCAGCCGGGACAGTTGAATCGGGCCCCCGCATCTTGCGCGCAAAGGCGGGCGAAGCCGAGAGCCGGTGAGCAGTGCTCGACCCGGTTGATGCTGGGCATGACGTACCCGCCACGTCGCCTATCTCGGCGGCGGCTTGGGGGAGTGCCGGCCCGGCGGCGGAGACGGCGTGCACGCCCCGTCGCAGCCGCACGGTGACCTTGGCCCACTCGCCCTTGTCCTGATGCCGGGCGCGCCACGATCGCGGCGCAAGTCCTCAGGCGCCGGCGCCCCCGGGCAGCGCAAGCCGCCAGGGGCGATCATGTGCCGGTCTGGTGTCACGCGGCAGGGCCGCCGGGCGGCTCTGCCGCGTGATTCCGGGTGCCGCCCGCCTCCCCGAGGCCTTGGCTGCGCCCGAGTGGAACGGTTTTGTGGTCCCTGCTGGACAGAGCGCCAACGCGACGTGATCGCGCTGGGCGATGGCGCAGCGGAATCACCCGGGCAGGGCGCTTCCCTGCGCGGCCGGCTCGCGCAGGAGGCGGTCGAGAACGCCAGGGGCGATGTGGCGCAGACGGTGGTGGCGGTAGCGTCTCGGCCGCTGCCGCCTGGGGGGATGGGCATGCCGCAGGAAGGCTTCGAGTCCCACGACAGCGGGCCGGTACCGGGCGGGGTTCTTTGCACGGCGGTGGCCCCGGCGGCGTCCTCGAAGGACACGCTCGTACATCGGTCTTCCGGATCGGTGATGCGCGGGAGGGTTTCCGCGCCGATGACCAGGATGGCCTCGAGGCCGTCGGTCCTCAGCAGGCGGCTGGCGGGCAGCGGTCCGCAGGCTCCGCCCGCGCGGGCCGCGCGGGCCGCCTGGTGGCTGTCCAGCGGCCGGTCCCGGCCCGCGCCGAGCTGCTCTTCCATCGTCAGGACCGTTGAGGCAAGCGGCTGGCCGGGCGTGAAGGCGGCCACGATGATGACGTCGGCATCGGCCGGGCGTGCCCGTGCCCGTTTGAGCGCAATGCGAGCCGCGGCGACGCACGACTGCCAGGAGCGCACGCCTTCTTCCCGGCAGCGACGGCTGCGCATGCCCTTTCGTGAGGCGATTTCTTCATCGCTCGTGTCCAGGCCCGGGGCCGGCACGTGAGGGGACACGGACCGGCCAGGGGCCATGGCGGCGCTACCGACGATTCCAGTCGGTGCACCAAGCCCACTGGCCGGGCTGTTGACAGGCGGGTGGGTGGGAGGCCGGATGATGGATGTCACGCTTCCTCATATCTTCGTGGCACGGGCGTAGGAGAGCCGGGCTCTGTCGCGGGAGGCTGGTGCGTGGCACGATGAAATGGCCAGTTCGGGGGACGTCATGGCGCCGATCCCCGGCCTTGAGCAGGTGCAGCCCCCTACGGCTGCACCTGCTCACGCCTCGACAGACCTGCTCTCGGTGAAGGGCAGGAAGGGGGCGGCCGAGGTGGCCGCTGACACGGCCAGCAGGACGCCGGCCGTGCCCGTGGCCAGGTCCATCGAGAGCCGCAGATTCTTCACTCCGGGGAAGGCCGCCTCCCCGTGGTAGGGGATGGCATGCCAGTGCAGGCGCTGGAGGTGCCGCTCGGTCAGGGAGCGCGGGTTCGGGCCGCTCTCCTGCGCGCCGATGCGGGCCACGGTGGCGAGCAGTCCCGCGCGCCCTCGGAACAGCGAGGACTGGACGACATACTCGGGGGAGCACGCGCGTACCAGTTGGGGCAGGCTCTCGGCGAGGCGGGCGTCCGCGTGGTGCTGCAGGACCTCGTGGGCGACCAGGGCGATGCCCGCACTGCCCGTGTCGAGGTAGCCGAGGGTGCGCACGCCGGGCTCCTCGTACTGCAGGGAGCCGTCAGACTGGGTCACCAAGGAGTCCAGGTCGAGACGGAGCGCCCGCACGGCAAGGTCCAAGTACCGCTCGTCGCCGTCGTATTGGTGGCGGCGCAGCATCAGCAGGGCGGCTCCCGACCAGCCGTGCAGCAGCCCGGCCTCATGCCGCTCGCCGGAGCGCGTGGCGGAGCCGATGGCGGCGGCGACCTGCTCGGTGAGGGCGGTGGCCCGTTCCAGATAGGCGGCCAGGGCGTGCCGTTCGCCCAGGTGCTGCAGGTTCAGGGCGATGCCGCTCAGCCCCGAGTGCAGGCCTGGAGCCCCTGGCAACTCGGCGTCCAGGACGTGCCGTTCCATCAGGTCCAGGGCCGTGTCCGAGTAGCCGAGCTCGTCGAGGGCGTAGGCGATGCCGGAGGCGCCCTCGTAGAAGCCGGGGCCCGGTTCGCGCAATGTCCGCGCACCGTCCACCAGCCACTGCTCGAAGTGCGGGAAGCGGCCCTGCCCCGAGGCGGCCAGGGCCCACAGGACACCGGCGGCGCCATGGGCGAATCCGTGTCCGCCGGCCTCCGTGGCGAACTGCTCGGGATCTCCAGGAAAGAGCCGGTCTGTCCGATCGGGAGTGGCCGAGCGCACGATGGCCCGCGCCATGGAGGAACAGACCGGCTCCCAGTCAGTGACCTTCTCATCCAGTGGTACGCGCAGCGGTCCCGCACAGGCCGCGGGGAGGTCGATGCGTTCGTGTGCAACGTCGAGCTCGGACAGGATGTCGGCGCCCCAGCCGGGCGGAACAGGGAAACCGTCCTCGATGATGCGGACCAGTTCCTGGGTCTTGGCGTGGGTGAGCCGGGTCAGGGAATTGAGCAGGACGAAGGCCCCGATGCGCACTGCCGCCAGGCCGTGCCAGTCGATATCCGCGCCGCGCTTGCCGCGGCTGGCGAACCCGGTTGCGCCGAGACCGGGCTGATAGGCGCGCTCGGTGATGTCACGGGCGAACTCGAAGTCGATCAGGCGCACGGAGTCGTCGTCCTGGACCATCACGTTGCCCGGGTGGAGGTCGCCGAAGACGACGCCGGCCGCGTGGAGTTCCTCGACGGCCTTCGCCACGGCGTCGCACACGCGCAGCGCGCGCTCGGTGAAGCGCTTCAGGCTGTCCGCGTCGGGCGGCGCGGTGGGGTTCTCGCGCAGCAGCCAGGGGCTGTTGCACGCCGTCCATTCCGTCAGGGGCTGGCCGGCGACGAAGTCCTGCGCCAGGAAGTGGTGTCCGCTGATGACGAAGTAGTCGAGGCATTGCGGGACGCAGGACACGCCCTGCAGGCGGGTCAGGGCCCAGTGTTCGCGTTGCAGGCGGCGTACGGCGTCTTCTTGGTGGCGGTCGAGTCCCGCGTGCGGTCGCGCCTCCTTGAGCACCACGGTGCGTCCGTCCGTGGTGCGCTCGGCCTCGTACACGCCGCCGCCGTTGGAGAAGTGCAGAGCCCTGCGCACCCGGTAGGGGTGCTCGCCCCCGCCCCCCTTGCGGGCGGCCAGTTGTGCTTCCAGGAAGGGGGGCAGGCGCGCCCAGGACGGCGGGGCGAAGACGGGTCCCCTGCGGTCGGGCTCCAGTCTTCCGTCGGGGGCGCGGTAGGCCTTCACCTGCCGGCCGGTCACATCGAGGCAGTGCATGTCACGGAACGCGCCGTAGCGGACGTAGAGCGGTCCCTGCTCCCAGCGCAGATCGCTGAGGATGTACGGCCCCTCTGCTCCTTCGAGTTGCCCGCCGAGGTCTTCCAGCAGACGCCGGAGCTCGTCTTCGTCCTGCGGGTAGACGGTCATCATCTTGCCGCTGGCGCCACGGGGGGCGTACTTGAAGTTGAGCGCGAGATGGGTGTTGCGGCTGCCCAGGTACTTGAACGCGATGCCGTGCGCCACGCAGTAGTCCCAGACGGTTTCCGCGAGCCGGTCGGCGTTGTCCAGCGTTGCCGAGACGTGCACCTTCCAGCCCTGCTCGGGCATGACATGACGGTCTGGCCGCATGACCACCCAGAAGCCGCGGTCGTCTCGCGACCAGCCCTGTGGCACGGCCCGCTCGGCGAGGGCCGGGCGGGCGTCGGGTAAGTATCCGCGGCCTTCGCGCCAGCGCGCCACGTCGTCGTAGAAGACCGGGTCGGCAAGACAGTAGAGCTGCTGGAACTCGAACACAGGAAACCATCCGGGGTCGGGGGCCGATACGGTGCGGCAGAGGTCCCGTGCCGCTCAGGTCGTAGCTGGCGCGTCAGCCCTGACGGGCTCGCGGGCGGTGGCCGGCTCGGCGGGTGCGGCCATGGCCTGCCGCTGCTGTTCCAGGAGCCTGAGCACGGCCCAGAGCGGGGGTGCCATGAGGACCTTGTCCCCGCTGGTGGAGCTGCGGCCCGGCTGTCCTGGGGCGACGCTGGTGTTGGGCCGCTCGCCCAGGCGGCGCAGGTTGTCCTGCAGGGCAGGGTTGAGTTCCGCGTGGGGCGGCAGCGAGGGGGCTATGACCACGGGGGCGCGGGTGCACTGCAGCGCCATGAGGACGGGAGTGTTGGCGGCTCCCGCGGCCATCCGGGAGATGAAGTCCATGCCTGCGGGGTAGACAGCGACGGCATCCGGCCAGTCGGCGAGGCGTACGTGCAGGGCGCTGGTCTCCGGCTGGTCCGGCCACACGTCCGCGATGACTTCGCGGCTGCCCATGACAGTGAGCCCCTCGCGGCTCACGAAGCGCTCAGCGCTGCGCGTGAGGGCCAACTGGACATCCAGATCGGGGTAGTTCACATGCAGCCAGTTCATCCAGAACGGAAGATGCATCACGGCCAGAGCGCCCGTTCCCACGATCAGCAGCCGCTCGGCCCCCAGGGCGGGTGCGGGCTTCTTGGCTGAAGCGCCGGGTGCGGCCTTGGCGGAGGTGCCGTCGGACGACATAGAGTCCCTCTCTCAGCGGCGAAGGAGACGCTTGTGAGCGGAGGCGATGCCACCCGGCCTTCGACTCATGAGCGAACTGAAGGGATGACGATTGATACATCAGAAGAGCTGGCGACAGTGGGAGGCTAGGTCGGCCCCCTCGGAGCTGTCAACTGGTGTGCATTTCAACTCCTCCAGGCATCCACACCAGTGTGCTGCTACGATGGCGGTGCTCGTCGCGAGGGAGGGGTAGCCATGCCCGATGCCACCGCTTCGCCGAAGCGCACCCTCGCCGACAAGCTCAATCACCTGTTCCGCACCGTGGTTCCGGCGGGACGCGAGCCGTACAGCACAGAAGAGGCTGCACAGGCGATCACTGCGACCGGGGTCTCGATTTCCGGAAGTTACATCTGGCTGTTGCGCAAGGGGCAGCGGGACAACCCGACCCTGCGCCATCTGGAAGCGCTGGCGAAATTCTTCGGCGTCCCGCCGGCGTACTTCTTCGACGATGAGACATCCCGAAGCGTCGACGAGGAACTCGCGCTCCTCGTCGCGCTGCGTGGTGCCGGAGTACAAGACGTGGCCCTGCGCGCGGCAGGTCTCTCCCCCGAGAGCCTGAGCTCGATCGCTGAGGTGATCAAGCGGGTGCGCGAGCTGGAGGGCCTGTCCACCGACCCCTCGCTCTAGCGTGCACCGGAGACCAGAGGCGCAAGTAGCCGGCGTCTTTCTCTCTCGCGGGGCCTTGCGCTGTTGAAGTCGTCTTGTCTGCTGCGGAGCCGGCCGAGCTGACACGGTGGGCGAGGCGGGCGAAGAGCGGGCAGCACCTGGCCCTCCGCGCGAAGATCGTGCTGCGGTGTGCCGAGGGCGGAACGAACAAGCGGGCCGCCGCCGAACGCGGGGTCAGCCAGCAGCCGGTGAACCTGGCGCTCCCCGGTCACTGACCTTGCTGCCGCGATGCCGTAGAGGGGCTGACAGGTGTTGGTTGCCGTTCGCGAGCGCATCCGCACGCGGGCGGCCGAGTTGTTCGCCTCCGGACAGGACGACACGCAGGTGGCGAAGCAACTCCGCGTCAGTGTCCGCTCGGTGCGGCGCTGGCGCAGGACCTGGCGGGACGGCGGGGACCAGAGCCTGCGTTCCAAGGGGCCGGCTCGGGGCCAGCAGCCCGCCCCAAGCTGAGCGAGGCCCGATTCGCCGCCCTGGAGGCGGAGTTGGCCAAAGGGCCGGTTGCCCACGGCTGGAAGGACCGGACGTGGACTTTGGCCCGGACCAAGACGCTCATCGGGCGCCGGTTCCACCAGACCCTCACCCTGTCGGCCATCGCGCAGATGTTGCACCGCCACGGGTTCAGCCGCCAATGGCCGGCACGGCGGGCGCTGGATCGCGATGAGGACGTGGTCACCGGCTGGGTGAAGGACACGAGGCCGCAGGCGGAAGCGCCGCGGCGGCGCTCGAGGGCTGGATCGCCTTTGAGGACGAGGCCGGTTTCTCGATGACGCCGCCCACCACCCGCACCTGGGCCAAACGCGGCCACACACCGGTGATCCAGGTGCGTGGCCGGTCCCAGCGGCGCATCTCCATCGCCGCACTGGCCTGCTACCAGCACGGCGCATGCTCCCGCCTGCTCTACCGGCCCCAGCGCCGCGGCGACCGCAAGGAAGCCAGGCGCCGCGGCTTCACCCGGACCGATGACCGCGATCTGCTGATCGCAGCCCACCGGCTGCTCGGCGGCCCACGCGTACTGACCTGGGACGACTTCAACGTCCATGAGGACGCCCGCATGCGGGCCTTCACCGACCCCGACCGCCTCGCGCGAACTGCGGCACTCCTCAAGGACACACTGTTCACGGGAGACGGCCGACGTGGCCTTCGGCGATGAAGAAGCCGCCCCGCCACCAGCCCGGCGCCGGGGCAGAGGCGACCATGCACTCACGTTCTTCGACTCATGATGGAACTCAAAGGCGGTTTCCCTTACGCTAGTTGAGTGACTGGCGGTGACGGACACCACTGCCGGCGTATGCGCGCCGTCAACTGATGCAAGCGTCACCGCGGTTGCCCGTCGCACCGGAGCGCAGCTCACAGGCCAGAACGGAGACGGCTATGGACAGCGAACACGGTCCGGCGGGGCACACGCTGGCCAGCAAGCTCGAGCACTTGTTCCGGACAGTCGTCCCACCCGGACGCGGGCCGTACGGCACAGAGGAAGTAGCCCAGGCCATCACGGCAAGCGGAGTATCGATCTCCAGCAGCTATGTCTGGCTGCTACGCAAAGGCCAGCGGGACAACCCTACAATGCGGCATTTGCAGGGGATAGCGGACTTTTTCGGAGTGCCTGCGGCGTATTTCTTCGATGAGCAGGTGGCAGCGGACGTCAGCGCAGACCTGGGGCTGCTCGTCGCACTGAAGGACACAGGCGTGCAGAGCGTCGCATTACGAGCAGCCGGCCTGTCATCCAAGAGTTTGCACTCGATCAGCGAAGTGATCGAGCGAGTCCGCGAACTGGAGGGGCTGCCCCAGGACGCGCCAGATCGCTGTCTCACAAACAGGGAAACACAAGACAGGAAGCGATCACCCTCATCTGGCGACACGGCGCCCGATGAGAGAAATGGGGAGGATGCGTGAGCCTGTATGGCTTGCACCGCCGGTGCAAGGCTCTCATCCGCAGCCTGGATATACCGAGCCCGTTCGACGTGCATGCTCTGTGCCAAAACATCGCGCAACAGCAGGGCCGCCCAATCCAATTGAAGGCTCTCGCGATGCCCGCAGGCAGCCCTTGCGGGCTGTGGGTGTCCACGGCCACCAATTACTACATCTTCTATGAGAAACAGGCCAGTCCATTCCACCAGGAACACATCATCGTCCATGAGCTCGGCCATCTTCTGTGCGGCCACACCACTGCGGCAGTTATGACCGACGAGACGTCACGCCTGCTCATGCCAACCCTGAACCCGAACATGGTCGAAAGAATTCTGCAGCGCACCCACTACAGCACCCCGGAAGAAAAAGAGGCAGAAATGATCGCCTCACTGATTCTCCAGGGTGCCGAACGGGCTCCGGCAGGGCTGAATCGTCCTACACCAGAAGCCGACGAGACCATCAGAAGGGTGCGGCGCTTGCTGGTACACCGTCATGAGCGCCACCCACGAATCCGATAACGCATCCCATATGCGCCCCGACGATCTTCCATCATGAAATCAGTAAGGGAGCGAGTGGCGGTAGACCATGGCTAAATCCTCCAGACATGTTCACCAGGCACAGCGTAAACGGTCGGCACAGCTGCTGGAGATCTGCCGGAAAAGACTGGCGAGCCTGGAGCTTCCAGAGACGCCTGACATCCGGATGCTGTGCGAACACCTCGGTCGGCAACGGGGGCGCCCGATCCATCTCATCCCCGCGGCAATGCAGGCGCCCGATCCCTGCGGACTGTGGATAGCCGCCAACAATGCCGACTACATCGTTTACGAGGCCAACACCAGCAAACTTCACCAGGAGCACATCATCGCCCACGAACTGGCACACATGATTTGCTGCCATCGCGGCACCGGCGAACTCGACGAGGCCACCATGAACCAGCTGTTCCCAGGCCTCGGTCCAGAGCTGCTGCGCGATATATTCCGCCGTACCACCTACTCCGATGTACAGGAGGAAGAGGCCGAGATCACGGCCTCGCTGATCCTTGGGCGAGCCGATCGCTGCCCGCCCGAACGCACCTGGACAGTACCCCCCGGGGCCGTCGGGACCGCCGCACGGATTGAGCGCTCACTGAAGAACTCCCCGACCAGAGCATCATGAAGGCAACCCGGTTCCAACCTACCTGCCTTTGGAGCTGCTGTGACCGGAGCCAAGAGCATCGTCTTCCCTCTGCTCGCCGCCTTATGCTGGGCGGCGTTCTTCTACAAATGCCGCGGCCTGAAACCGGGGCGGCGCGACCCAGCGCTGCTCGCACTATTGGCCGCTTTCGCCTTAAAGGGCACGGCCTTCGCGCTCGCAACCCCCGAAATAGCTCGGGCCGTCGACCGGCAGTCAGGCATATCTGACATAGCAGCACTGGCCATACACCTCCTCGGCGGTGTGGTCTTCAGCACCGCAGTACTCCTCGTGCTCCTGTTCTGGGCACACGAACCCGAACGGGCATGGCCGAAAGCCAAGTGGCGAATTTCCATCGCCGTGATCATGATGGTGACCATGCTGTCGCTGTGGATCGTGGCCTCTTCCCAGGCGTCAGGGCGCTCAACGCACTATCTTCTGCAGAACATTCACCGGCCCGTGGTAGCCGCATACTCGCTCCTCTACGTAGGAGCCTTGCTGGTAGCACTTTTCGAGATCGCTCGCCTGTGCTGGAGATACGCCAAAGTCGCGGGGGAACCATGGCTGCGCCGCGGCTTACGCCTCACCGCTGCGGGTGCACTGATCTATTCGATCAACTTTGTAAACCGAGCCTCGGCCACCGTCAGCGTACAATTCGATCTCCGCCCACTGGAGTGGGAAGTGTTGACCGTGCTAGGTGCAGGAATCGGCATGCCGCTCATAGTCGGTGGTCTCACCATGCCTTCCTGGGGCCCTCGCCTTTCGGCCCTGTATACCTGGTGGAACAATTACCGCGCCTACCGCAGCCTTGCGCCTTTATGGCTCGCGATGCATCAAGAACTACCCGAGATCGTTCTGCATCCCCCAACTTCGACCCTGCCCAATCTGAACTATCGCTTGTACCGTCGGGCCATCGAGATCCGCGACGGACAGATCGCACTGCGCCCCTACATGAATCCTGAGACCGCCGTGCGGGCAGCCGAACTGGGCAGAGAAGCCGGATTAGTTGGCAATGAGCTACGGGCCGTGGTTGAAGCAGCCCAGCTGAAGGTGGCGCTCAAGGCCAAACTGGACGGAAGCTCCGTTCCAATCAATTCAAGCACCAGCAGCGACCATCCCGTTTCCTCCGAACTCTATGGTGGCGACGATCTGGCCAGCGAGACTGTTTGGCTGTCACGGATCGCGCGGGCCTTCACACATTCACCGGTGGTCGCAGCATCGGTAAACGGTCGCTTCAGCTAGCGGCTACTTAATGAAGGGACACATCCGGATGGTTTCCAGCGGCGCACAACAATACATACCGGGCCAGAGAACCTGGGCGGTCCGCGCTGCGCGGCTGTTCGACGGACATGCGCTGCGAGCGGGGCGCCCGCTGGTGCTCATCGAGGATTCACGCATCGCCGGTGTCGATATGACAGGCGCGACCCCCTCCGCGGATCTGCCCGTTGCGGATCTCGGTGATGCCACACTGCTGCCCGGGCTCATCGACTCCCACGTACACCTCGCCTTCGACCCCGACGACCGGTCGAAGCAGACGATGGCGGACGAGGACGACCAGGTCACCCTGTCACGTATGCGCGCCCACGCCGGGCAGCAACTGGACGCGGGCGTCACGACCGTGCGAGACCTCGGCGACCGTCACTTTCTCGCTGCATCGCTCCGGGACCGCTACGCGGCAGGAACGAAGACGGGCCCGGAGATCGTCGCCGCCGGGCCGCCCATCACACGAACTCGCGGACATTGCTGGTTCCTTGGCGGTGAAGCCGACGGCATCGCCGCCCTGGAAGCCGCAGTCGAGGAGCGCATCGCCCGCGACGTCGACGTGGTCAAGGTCATGGCAACCGGCGGTGTAACCACTCCTGGATGGGGACCGCACCAGTCGCAGTACTCACGTGACGAACTGGCCGCGGTGACCCGGGCCGCCCATGCACACGGCAAGCCGGTCACCGCCCATGCGCACGGCCGACAGGGCATGGCCGATGCCGTCGCGGCCGGCGTCGACGGCCTCGAGCATGCCTCGTTCTTCACCGAGGACGGTGTCGAGCCTGACTGGAAGATCGTCGCGGCCGTGGTGGAGGCCGGCATCTTCATCGGCGCCACCGAGGCCTGGCTGCCGACGGGCGCGATGGTCGCACCGCACATGGCCGAGCGCGTGGCGCAGCGCGCCGAGAATTTCGCGCGGATGCATCGCGAGGGAGCGCGGCTGGTCTGCAGTTCTGATGCCGGAGCCGGCCCCCGCAAGCCCCACGGTGTGCTCCCGTACGGCGTCATCCACTTCGGCTCCCTCGGCTTCACCAGCACCGAGGCGCTGGCTTCGGTTACATCCCTCGCCGCACAGGCGTGTGGGCTGGCCGAACGCAAGGGGAGGATCGCCGTCGGCTACGACGCCGACCTCATCGCAGTGCCCGGCAATCCCCTGCAGGAGCTGGAGAGACTGCTCGACGTCCGGACCGTGATCCGAGCGGGAAGGACATTCAAGGGCCCGGAAATGAAGGGTGAACGCCGGTGAGGTGACTCCGGGCCACTCTCGAATAGCTCTGTGAGGTCTCATCAATGTTGAGGTAGTCGCACGTCGCTGACCTTTTGTCTCGCAGGCGTGCTGAGACGGTCTTGAGAGGCTTTGTGGGGGAGAAGAGGGGGTCTGAACTGTGGTCCTGCAGGTTGGATGAGACTGCCGCAGATCTGGTGAGAATGTCTCTGGGCCTAGGCGATGGCGGTTCCACGGACGCTCATGAGCTAGGGGGGGGCAGAGGGGCGTCACTGGGTTCGATGCACAGTTCCGGATGGACCAGTTCGAACCGTGCCCTTCCGTTGTAACAGGGCAACAAGTGTTGCCGGGGCAACGGCATTTTCACGGTGGCGTGTGAGGCCTGTGAGTTCCTATTCGTGTCGCGGTAGTTCGGCTGTTCTGACATGGGAGGCTGCGGACTGCTGAGACTGTTCTCAATCTGTGTCTGGTGGGTTGCAGATCTTCGGTTCCCTCAGCGTTGCCGTATGCGTGCACTTCCGACCTGTTGTGACCTCAAGGCAGGCCGAGGCCTGCGTCCCGGGCCAGGGCCACCGCTTCCGCGCGGGTGCGGGCGCGGAGTTTGGCCAGGACGTCGCTGACCCGGTTGCGCACCGTCTTTTCGGAGAGGGAGAGGCGGCGGGCGATGGAGGCGTTGTCCAGGCCGTGTGAGAGCAGGTCGAGGACCTGCCGCTCCCGGTCCGTGAGGTGGGGGAAAGGCAGCGTGTCCCGGGCCGCGTGCGGCGAGGCGAAATGAGCGAGCACCCGCTGGGCGATGCGCGGACCGAAGACGGCCTCGCCGCGTGCGGCGCCCAGCAGGGCCCGGTGTATGTCCGCGCCGTCGGCCTCCTTCAGCAGGTAGCCGCAGGCCCCTGCGCGCAGCGCTGCGAAGACCGAGTCGTCGTCCTCGTCCATGGTGAGGACGACGACCGCGGCCTCGGGATGGACGGTGGTGATCCGGGCGGTCGCCTCGAGACCGCCGACCCCGGGCATGCGCAGATCCATGAGCACGATGTGCGGCAGCAGCCGTGCGGTGGCGGCAATGGCTTCGGCTCCGTCGGCGGCCTCCCCGACGACGGTGATGCCGGGCAGGTCGCCGAGTACGGTGGCCATCCCGGCCCGGAAGATGGGGTGGTCGTCGACGATGAGGACGGTCACAGGTTGCGGCTCGCTCATCTCGCCCCTCCTGTATCGGCGTCCACCAAGGGGCGCTCGCGGGTCGGTCAGGCAGTGGCACGTATCTCCTCCAGGGGAAGCGGCACCCTGGCTTGCACCGAGGTGCCGCCGCCCGGGGCCGGGGTGATTGCCAGATGGCCACCGACCTCCGCCGCGCGTTCGCTCATGCTGCGCAGGCCCACACCCGCGCGGTGGCGTGAAGGAATGCCGCAGCCGTTGTCCTCGACGGTCAGAACGAGAAACCCGGCGGTGACGTGGGCGGTGAGGGTGAGGCGGCCCGATGCGCTGTGTTTGAGGGCGTTGCCCACCGCTTCGGCCGCTATCGCGTACGCCGCTACTTCGACGGCGGCAGGGAGTTTGGCACAGGCGGTGCTGACCGAGCAGCGGCATGCGGGAACGTCGTAGCCGGCGAGTAGTTCGCGCAGTGCGCCGGAGAGACCAAGCTGGTCCAGCACGGCGGGGCGCAGGCCGTTCACGACGGTGCGCAGATCGCCGACTGTAGTGCGCAGCCGGTCCCGTACCGCCCTGATGGCGTCCGCGAGCCCGGGGTCAGTGGTCCTGCGGGCCAGGGAGTCCAACTGGTGGGCGGTACCGGCCAGGGAGGGGCCGACACCGTCGTGCAGGTCGGCACGAAGCCGGCGGCGTTCCTCTTCCCGGACGGCGACGATGTGGGCCCGGCTGCGGGCTACGTTCTCGACGAGCCCGGCTGCGTACGCGAGGGTCGCGGCCCGCGCAGCGACCTCCTCGGCCGCGGCCCGCTGCTGCGCGGTCCAGGGCTCGGCCGCACGCCGCCGTCCCAGGTGGAGTTCGCCGACCTGACGGCCGAGCGCCAGGCAGGGCACGGTCCGCCAGCCCGCACCGGGAACCGGTGTGCCGGAGGTCGCCGTCACGGCAGGTCCGGTGAATGCCGCGTATGGCAGGCGCAGGGCGCGGCGGAGCTCGTCGACGAGGAGTCGCATGGCCTCGGCCGGTTCCGAGGCGGGGGCCAGGTGGCGGCCGACGCGAGCCATCACTGCGTAGGGATCGTGGCGGTGTCCGAACAGCAGCCGGTCCACGGCCGATTGGACCGCCCCGCGCCCGGCCGCAGCAAGGAGCGCGGCCGCGGCTATCGCCGCCGTGCCGCCAAGTGAACCGGGCGCAAGGGTTCCCACGCCCGCGACGACAGCCAGATAGACGCCGAGAACCAGTCCGCTCAGCACGATGAAGACGATGGCCCGGCCGAGTACCACCTCGACGTCGTAGAGGCGGTGGCGCAGCATCGCCACGGCGATACCCGCTGGCGGACCGAGCAACCCGGCCACCATCAGCAGGTCGGTCAGCAGGCGTTGCCCGGCGGTGAAGCCCACGCCGGTGAGCGCGAGGGCCATCAGGAGACCGCCGAGCATCAGCCACTGGAGCTGGGCGCGCTCCACACCGTGCGCCGCACGGGTCCGCAGCACGACGAAAAGGCCGGCTGCGGCGGTGCCGGCGGCCATACAGGTGGCGGAGGACACGTACATGATCACGTGCAGCCACTCCCAGCCCCGGACGCCCAGCGGATTGGCCAGGCCGGGCACCGGATCGGTGGCGCTCGGACGCAGCATCGCAGCGAGGGTGCCGGTCGTGGCGACGGCGATGACGGTCCACGCGAGGATCCGGCGCGGGCGGGTGCCGAGCCGTCCGTACGGGAAGAGCAGCGGAACCAGAGGGGTCGCGAAGTAGTAGCCCACGAACCCCCAGCAGCCCAGCCAGGCCCCGAACTGCCAGCCCGGCAGGGAGTGTTCGGCGACCAGCTGCGAATAGCCGGCGTAGTAGGCGAGCAGGTGGTACGGGCCGATCAGCGCGGGCGCCATCATCAGCCAGACCAGCCGATTGCGCGGCTGGCTACGGGCCACCGCCGCGCCGAGCAGAGGCCACACCGTGCCCACCACCAGATCGCTCCAGAACAGCTCACTGAGCTCCACCTGCCGGGACAGCACCGCGTGCGCCGGCACGGTGGCAACACAGCTCGCGACGCCGACGCCCGCGACGGAGTACGCGGCATGGCGCAGCGCACGGTCCCGTCGGCTCCCTCGGTCCCCCCGGCCCATGTGGACATGGTGACGCACGGATATCCCGGGCGACAGGGACTGGCGCCCCTGTCGCCCGGGACACCGCCGCGTGGACAGTGCTGCTCAACGGTCACACCCAGGGGAGTTGAGGGTCATGACAGCAGTGGATCCGGGAGCAACGGCCGGCGTGGCCCAGTCCGACGGCGCCAACGGGCGGGCCAAGTGGCCGCTCTACGGGGTCGCGGCAGGCTTGCTCGGCTTCGTCGCCACGCAGTTCGGCGATCCGCGGAACGGCGTCGTGGAAACCGACCGGGTCGACGCGTCCGTCCTGGACGAGGTCTCCCGCGGTGTCGCCCAGCTGGGCCTGGTGACGGGGTTCGTCACCGTCGCCCTCCTGCTCGTGCTGGCGGCGGCCTGGCGCCGGCAGGTCGAAACGCGGGTGCCGGGCAGTACCGCGGCACATGTGGTCAGCGGCGGGCTCATGGCCTCGGCAGCCGGGCTGACGTACGGATACGGCTGGAAGGGAGCGCTGGCCATCTATCTGCCGGAGGGACTGAACGGAAAGGCCTTCGGAGACGACGGCCTGTTCGTCTACTTCATGCTCAATGACTTCGGAGGCCACATCGGCTGGCTGGGTGTGGTCGTGGCAGCCGGGGCGATCGCCTGGATGGCCCTGCGCGAACGTACGGTATCGCGCTGGATCGGCGTGCTGAGCCTGCTGCCGGTGCTGGCGGTGGTGCTCTTCGCCGGGGCGACCGGACTGCCCGGCTTCCAGGGCGTGGTCGGGCCGGTGTGGCTGCTGATCGCGTTCGCCGGACTCGCGGCCGGACGCAGCACGATCGTCCGCTGAGCGCTCTGCGTCGGAGGGTCGTGCAGCGGTTCGGACGCAAAGCCTTTCCGCAACTGATGATTCAGGACGCGCCGGATGACACGCCCCTCACAGACGGAGGCTCTGCCCCGACGAGCGGGATCGCAAGGACCCACCCACCAGCCAACCGGTGAAGCACCGGCTGGCCACCGCACGAAGGACACCACTATGCCCACCGCACGACTGCAGACTCTCACCTGCAACGCCACCGAAGACTGGACTGGGGACGACGAGGTACTCATCAAGGTCTTCGGCACCCGCTACGGCGAGGCCTACCGACCCATGAACCACTGCCCGCTGTCGCCCGCCGCGTCACCCTGCACGGCACACTGGGCATCTACCGCTGGGTCGTGGAGCGCAGTTTCGCCTGGCTGCACGGATTCCGCCGCCTGCGCATCCGCTGGGAGCGGCGGGCTGACATCCACGACGTATTCTTCAAACTCGCCTGCTGCCTCATCACCCACCGACAACTCGGCTCATTGTATTAGCCGTTGTTAGACACCAGAATGATCACGAAGCCCGTGCCTACACTGCTATCCACCCCAACCGGGCACTACCCGACCTGCCCGCACCATTCCGGAACTCGCAACCGCCCTGCGTCCGAACCCCCGGGCGGTGATGACGTCATGAGACCGGCCCTCCTTGAATTCTCTGTCTTGTTCGGCATTGTTCGGCGGAAAATTTCTTCCCGGTATTAGAATGAAGCCCGGGAAGAAGCCGTGGAAGGGGAAGCGGATCTTTCTCGTCGGGGGAATCATGGCGGACGTCTCAACCGATCTTCATGAGATCGAGATCAAGGTCGAGGAATTCGAACGGGCGGGTTCTCTGAGTCACGATGCCTTTCAGGGCTACTTCGACCTCGAAGGCAAGCTCGAACAGTTTTTCCTGGAACAGGCCCAGCAACAGATCGCCGATCTCGATCCCATGGGTGCCACGGAGAGTTACAACGTCGTGGTGAGTCTCAACCGCACGCTGGTGGAGCGTGCCCAGCGGGAACTCGCCCGCTCCGGTCCGGCGATCACTCTGGAATACCGCTCGGACCTCCAGGAGTGGCGGGACGCGGCCCACGCGCTGGCTCTCGTGGTGGAGGGCGAGATCATGCTGGCCCATGCGCAGCACCGTCGGCTGGCCGGTGACCACCATGGCGCCATGGCCTACTTCGAGCAGGCGCATGGACAGTTCGCCGAGGTTGCCGCCCTGCCGGGACAGCAGTGGCTGGCCGAGCTGAAGGCTGCCCTGGCGGAGGCGGCCTACCTCTTCTCCAACGGCCTGATAGCGATGGGCGCGGGCCGCCACCAGACGGCGCGCGAGAACTTCCGTGAGGTGCGCGGCAGTTACGAGACCTTGCGGCTCCAGCTGGTGTCGATGACACTCACGGGCGGTAGCACGACCTCGGATGCGCAGAACACAGTGATGGCCCCGTTCGCGCAGGAAGTGATCCGCCAACTCGCCTACGCGGACATGATGTTCCAGCTGGCGAGCTTCTTCGACCATACCCGTTCGTCTCACTTCGACCGCGCGGAGGAGTGCATCACGGACGCCGCGTCCCGCTACGAGGCATGGATGAACACCGTGATCTCCGACGGCTGCCCGGACAGTCAGCGGCTGATGATGGAGATGGAGCTCTCCAACCTCTGTGGCTGGCGCGGCTGGGCCCGCGCCGAGAACAGCCGCGAGCGCCGTGGCTGGGACGCCTGTCGGGACCGCCTCAAGGACGCGGAGGAGTCTTGGTCGCACAGCGCGGACATCGGGGCCCGCCTCTCGTACGCGGGCCGTGCTTCGCTGCCCTTCGAGATGTCTAACATCGAGATGCTCCTGGAGACGAGCCGTCGCCGGTACCAGACCGAGCGGGGCCTGTGGCAGGACATCGAGCGGTTGCAGGCCGACCGCCGCGAACTTGCGAAATTCGAAGTCCACGCGCACGGAGGGAACGCCCAAATGAACGAGCGGCAAGAGCATTCCTCAAACTACAACTTCCAGGGCAATGTCGCGGCAGGGGCCATCGGGGACGAGGCACAAGCCCATCACTTCAGTCAGCAGAACTCCGGACAGCAGATCAACGACTTCCGGCAGCTGGTCGCCCAATTGTCCAGTCTGGCCGCCAACATGGAACAGGCGGCGGTCAGTGACGCCGAACTCGCCTCGACGCAGGCGGTCCGTGAGGCGGCGCAGGCGGCTGAGGCCTCCGACGAATCCGGGGTCAGGCAGCGCCTCGTGGACGCGGGGAAGTGGGCACTGGAGATGGCGAGCAGCCTCGGCCAGACGGTTGCCGAGGCCGCCCTGCGGCAGGCCATCGGCGTCTGAGAGGCCCCGGGATCGGGAGACCTCGGGGCAGCTGCGGATTCCTCCGCCTATGCCACACTCGACGGCACAGCCTCCACCACGAACGGTTCGGCGGATCCGGTCGGTGTCCGGTGGATCCAGATGCGGGCGCCCGGTTGCGGGCGGTTCTCTACGACCCAGCGGTTCAGCGGTGTGCGGATCCACTGTTCGAGGAGGGGATTGCGGATGCGTCGGGCGCCGAGCGCCGTACCGGCAGCCGCAAGGTCGCCGACCACGGCCGTCTCGATCGCCTCGTAGTCGAAGACGATGCGGTAGCCGCGGGCCGCCGCGGCCCTGCCGAGCTGGTCGAGGAACTTGCGGACGATCTGTGCCGACACCTCGGCCCGCAGGATGTCGAAGGCCACGATGCCGCCGCCGAACCGGCCGAGCAGCTCCGGCCGCCCCAGTTCTTGAGTCATGAAGCGGTCGACAGCTTCCGTGAAGTGCTTGCAGATCAGGTCGTAGCCAGGCTCCTGCTGGCTGAATCCGCGCAGCAGAGAAGGCAACGTCTCGGTCCCCACGTTGGACGTGAACACCAGGATGGTGTGCGAGAAGTACGCCGTACGCCCCATCCCGTCGGTCAGTCGCCCGTCATCCATGATCTGCAGGAACTTGTCGAGGACCTTGCCGTGCGCCTTCTCGATCTCGTCGAAGAGCAGCACGCTGAACGGCCGCTCGAACATCCAGTTCGTCAGCACACCGCCGTTCTCGTGGCCCACATAGCCCGGCGGCGAGCCGGTGAGTCGCTCACTGGCGTGCTCCTGGGCGAACTCGCTCATGTCGAAGCGTCGTAGCGCGCCTTCGTCGCCGAAGACGAGCTCCGCGACGGCCTTCGCCAGCTCGGTCTTGCCCACCCCCGTGGGGCCGACGAAGAAGAACACGCCCTTGGGGCGGGCCGCGCCGCGCTGCAGGTCGGCGACGAAGTCCAGACCCGACCTGGCGTTGCGCAGGACGTCGCACACCGCACGCACCGCCGCGGGCTGGCCGATCACCCGTCCGGAGAGGATCTGCTCCGCCTCAGCCACCTTCTCGATGTCCAGCGACTCCCAGGGGTCCTCCTGGATACCGAACCGGTGCCGTGCGATCAGGCCGCGCACGGAGCGCACGGAACTGCCCGTGACTCGTGAGGTCACGGCGAGGGACCGCATGTCGAGCACCGACATCCCCTCGGTCTGCTCGGCAAGTTCACCGGCGATCTGCGTACGGTCCTGCGGTGACAGCCCGACGCCTCCGGCGAACTCGGGCAGTATCTCGCCCAGCAGGGCCACGCGTTCGGCCATTCCGGGCGGCTGCGCCGTAACCGAGGCGGTCCGCGGATTCCCGTGGTGCAGCCAGGGCGGCAGTTTCTCCGCGTCCCGGGCCACCAGGATCAGGGTCTGGTGCAGCGGCTCGGCGACACCGTCCCGCACCGTGGCCGTGGCCCCGAGCAGCATGTTCAGGCGGCTCAGCGCCGCCTGCAACTCCTCGGTCTGCGGAGCATCGGTCCCCAGCAGCAGATCCGCCGCGTGCACCACGAGGGCACACGGCACCCGGTCCTGGCTGAGCAGGAGATGGGCGGTCGCCATCAGGTCACGGGCGCTGCGGACCTCGGCAGTACCGGCCGACCGGAGGCTGCGCCGCAGGTTCTCCGCCGACTCGGCCAGCCGGGCGCGGCGGCCGTCACCGGACGGGGGCGCCCCCGAGCCCGGCTGCGGCGAGCCGCTCCCGTACGGTTCGGATGCGGCGGGGTCGGGTACGGCCGGGTCCGGCGGCCCGAGCAGCTCCCGCGCCCGGGACTCCGCCTCCTTGTCGGCGTACGTCAGACCGTCGCCCAGGGCGAAGTGCCCCACGATCTCGAACCCGGCGAGCCGCAGGAACCGGTCCAGGGCCTCGCGCAGCGGGACGTATGCGTGTTCCCAGCGCACTTCGTCGTCGATGTTCCCGTGCAGGACGAGGTGCCGGCCCCGGCGCAGTTCGAGGAACATACGGGCCAGCCAGGGGGCGGCAAGGGGCGCATCGTGGTCGCTCATGGCCGGTGGAACCTCTGTGCCTGAGGTCGCCCGCTCGGGCGCGGTGCCACTACCTGCGTTCCGGTCGGCGGCTGGGTGTGGCCCTGCCACTGCAGGCCGTCCACCTCGTAACCGGCGCTCCGCACCGCCTCGTTGAGGCGCTCCGCGAGGCGTTGCAGTACGTCGCAGTCGGAGGAGGAGAGCATCTGTCCCGCATCCGAGAGCTCGACCTGCTCGTCGGCCAGATAGCTGATCCGTTCGTCGCTTCCCACACCGTGAACGATCACCGAGACCTCCGCACCGTCGAGCCGGGCGGCCGCGACACCGATCCCGCCTGCGCCGGACTCCACCAGACTCTCGGGGAAGGCCGTGTACCCGAACTGCGGGAGCTTCTCCACGATCAGGCCGAGCATCTCGCGCCGTGTCGCGAGCCGGTCGATGGCGTCGTCCACCTCGGTCTCGCACGCGTCGACCTGTGGCTCCATCTCCTCCAGTGCCTTGGCCGCCTCCACCGGACGTCCGCCGTCCAGGATCGATCTCAGTTCGCCGACCCGTCGCCGCAGTGCGTCCAGTCCGGGGACGAGAACACCCGCGGTCGACGCGTCGGCCTGCAGCTCCTCCACCCGCTGGGACAGCCGGACCTCGCCGGCGGAGGCCAGCCGCATCGCGTGCTCGTACGCTGCGGCCGCCTGGGCCACGGTGCGTAGATGGGCGCGTACCGTACGGCGGGCGGTGCGTGCCAGGTCGTGGCTCGCCGCGTCCGCAGGACCGGCCGCCGCTGTTTCCAGCTCGGTCAGCAGCCGGCAGCACTCGCTCAGCCCCTTGGGGTCGAAGCGGGCCGAGCGGTCGGGGCCGCTGCGCCGCAGCTGAGCGCGCAGGACGTCGAGGGCGGTCGCGAGTTCGGTGCGCCGCTGTTCCAGGGCGGCCAGGTCGAGTTCGACCAGCCGCTGCTCGGCACGGTCGAGCCGGGCGGCGGTCGCGGCGAGCGCGTCCAGGTCCGAGGCCGACTGGACCTCGGCCTCAACCTGGGCGATCTCGTCCACGGCGGCCTGCAGCCCTACGGGGTCCACACTGTCGGACGTCGCCACCGTCGCCCGGTGTCTGCCGAGCGCTCGGCAGCGTTCTTGGGCGGCGGCCCGAGCCACGGACAGTGCCCGGGCGACCCGGCGCTCGGCCTGTTCCCGGCGACGGCGTTCACGCTCGGCCCGTTGCTGCGCCTGGCGTTCTTGCCGGAGCTGTCCCAGGCGGCCGAAGCTGAACTTGGGTGAACCGCTCATCCGAGTGCCTCCGTGTGCGGGTGGAGTGGGGAGGCCGGGCCCGCCGTGCGGTCGGGCACCAGGCCGAGTCCATGGACGAAGGCCTCGCGGAAACCGGGCACGGCCGGCACGCCCATCCAGCGCACCGTCGGGCCCGGGCCGAACACGAACTGCAGGCCAGCTCCGTGGTCGGGCCGGTCCGCCCAGTCGAGGTGGCGGGGCGTGAGGAGGTGGACGCGCTGGTTGTCTGATCCGCGCCACCGCAGGTCGGCATGGCGGCGTCGTACGTACGGGCCGTCGACCAGGATGTCGAGACCGTCAAGCAGCCGGTGCTGCTCAGCTGTCCCGTGGGCGCGCAGGTGTTCCAGGGTCCAGCCGCTGTAGCTCATCACCGACAGGTCGCGCTGGGCGCGGACGAGGGAGACCAGCTGGGCGAGCGCGCTGGCCTGGGCGAAGGGCTCGCCCCCGGACAGGGTGAGCCCGTCCCAGGCCTCGTCGGCGATCAGGTCGGCCAGCTCGGACACCGCGACCTCGGTGCCGCCGGCGGCCGGGATCCACTCCGGGGTGACACAGCCAGCGCAGTCGAGCGGGCAGCCCTGCACCCACACCACGCACCGGCGGCCGGGGCCCAGGGTGCGGCAGCCCGGGTGTAGTGCGGCGACCCGGACGTACCGGCCCGCCTCCCGCCCGTTCACAGGAGCACCACGAGGATGATGATGAAGAGGATGATCAGGCCGACGGTGGTGAGGACGTTCTTGCCGCCGTCCGAGTTGGACACTGGGCCCGGCGCGTCGGATCGGCCCTGGGGGTCGCCGGACGCCTGGGGCCCCGCGGGCGTCTGGGGAGCGCCCGCCCCCGCCGCCGCGTAGGGCCCGCCCGCGGCACCACTGCCCTGGTCTGCCGTCGCGTGCGGCGGTCCCCACGGGTCCGGACCTACCGTGGCCGCCGGGACCGACTCCGTCGGGTAGGACTCGCCGGCGCCCTGCGCGATGCGGGAGCACCAGACGCAGGAGGACAGCGAACGGTGGTACAGGTGGCGCGGGTTGAAGCGGCACCCCATCAGTTCGAAACCGCACCGGTCGAGTACGCGGAACCAGTCCTCGGGGCTCGGCCGCCGGGCGGGGTCGTCGTGACCGTCCTCGAAGCACTGCCGGGCGAGCTCGAGGGCGGCCGGCGGCAGCAGGGAGGTGGGCATCTCGCCCGTCATCGGCTTCAGGAGCTCGGGGCGGGTGATGCGGTTACGCCGCAGCCGTATGTTGCTCTCCATGTCGTCGTGGTCGGTGTCGTCGCTGGGCACGCCCTCGTAGGGGTGCTGCCCCTCCATCAGGATCTGGCAGATCATCACGGCGAGGCCGAACGAGTCGTGGTGCTCGTCGAGTGCGGGCACGGAGGGGCCCAGGGCCTCGGGGGGCGCGTACTCTGGGGTGATCTTGGGGCAGAGGTAGAGATGCCCGGACGGATCCCGGAACTGCACGGTGTCGCAGTCGATGAGGGTGACATGGCCCGAGTGGGACAGCATGAGGTTGGCCGGGCTAAAGTCGCCCAGCACCACGCCGGAGTTGTGCAGCGTGGACACCAGCCGTCCGGTACGCGACGCGGTGATCAGCGCCGTGCGCCAGGTCGGTTCTGCCAGCGCGTTCGCGCGCAGCGCCGGATCGAAGAGCTTGGTCAGCTGCACGCCGTCGATCCGGGGGATCAGCATGCCCCGGGTGGCACCGTCGTCGTCCACCAGGCGGGCCAGCGGCCAGGCCAGGTGATGGTGCTCGGGGTGATCGCCGCGGAGGTGGGCGAGTGGCGAGGCGATGAGCGCGTCGAGTTTGGCACCGCCGTCCGCTGGCGGCTCGTAGTAGAGCTTGGCGCAGAGGTCTCGGGTGCCCTCCACGCCGATGACCGTGCCCTCGCTGCCGTTGCCGAGTTCCTCTCCCGACAGCTGGACGGGGCGACCACTTGCCAGGTATAGGGTCATGGCTCGTACACCGCCAGCACCATGGTCTTGTCGTCCCCGGACGTGCTCGCGAAGTCGTCCGACGCGAGCCGCTCCAGCAGGTCCTCTCGGCGGCTCTTCGGGGAGCGGAAGTAGTCGAAGTACTGGGCGAAGGTCGCGGGCGCGGACAGCGACCAGGTGCCGTCAGAGGCCTGACGTTCCTTGAGCATGCCGTCCAGCACACCGTCGGTGCACACGGCCAGGCCGCGGATTAGCGGGTCGCACAGCACCCCGCAGATCAGGTTGCTGTCCCGGTGCCGGGAGGTGAGGAATACCGTGGCCCCTTCGTGCTCGCGGCCCTGCGGCGGCGGTACGGTCAGCCAGGCGCCGCCCGGCTGCCGGTCCACCACCAGGAAACCGTCGCCCACGCCGAAATAGACGTACCAGGGCGGGAAGGCAGCCACGGCCAGGAGGGTGGTGGCGAAGTCGGTCCGACCGCCCTCGGTGCCCGGCCCGTACGGTGTCGGGTCGGTGTGGGCCACCGCCGCGCCCGTCGGATAGAGCTCGGCCACCTGGTTGTCCAGGAGGCGGTCGAAGATTCGCAGGCACTCCTGTCCGAACTCGTGCGCCGCCCGCGTCCACAGGTCGGGATCCGGCGGCGGACCGCCGGACGCGAAGCATTGCTCGGCCGCGGCACAGGCCGCCGAGACGGCCAGGTCGGCTCCGTGCTGGGAACGCGAGCGCGACCCGGCCCCGTCGGCCACCGCGAACAGATGACCGCCGCCGCCCAGCGGCTGGTGCTCACAGCGGTCCTGGTTCACCAGACCGAGGCGCCCGTGTCCGGGCCCGGTGACCGAGGCGGGGATCACGCGCCACCCGCCGGCCGCGACCTGCCGCCCGTCAGACATTCTTCTCGAGCCATTCCCGGATACGTTCCGAGCGTTCCTGCTGGTCCCGCACGCCGCGGTATTGGTCCTCCGCGGGCTGTTCCCGGGAGGCGCTGCTGAGGCGTTCGGTGCTCGTCGACACAAAGTTGAGGACCTGGGCCAGCGGCAGGTCGGCCAGGTCGTACGCGGAGTTGGGCGCGAGCTCGCGCAGGACGTCCATGTCCGCGCCCGAGACACCGAGAGCGAAGAACAGGATCTGTCGCCCCTTCTCCTGCTCCCGGAGGACTGGTGCGAAGTCCCGCCAGGAGTCGCTCGGCAGTCCCCGGTCGTCGGTGGGGACTCCGTCCGTGATCAGGTAGATCAGCGGCCGGTTCTTCAACGGCGTGCCACTGTCCCGCAATTGCAGACGGCGTGCCGCGACCAGGTCGAGGGCGGTCTGCAGGGCGGCGACCATGGGCGTCACGCCTGCGGCGCGCAGGGTTGGAGGATGGAAGTCCCGGACGGCGACATACGGCTGTTCCGGCCGCCCGTTGACTCGACTCGACGCGTCGAGGACCTGGACATAGTTGAACCCGAAGGAGACCAGGGCCACTTCGCCGATGCTGGCCAGGTGGTCGTTGCCGAGGAGTTCGGTGCGCCAGGACTGCAGCGCCGTGTTGAGTTCGTCGATACGGCCGCTCGTCTCCATCGACTGGGAGGAGTCGAGCACCAGGGTGATGGGCAGGCGCCCCCGCGGCGCCTGCGCCGGCAGTGCGTCCCGCAGGGCGCTGGGGTCGGTCATGCGGATATCTCCCCTTCTGACGTTGCCGTCCGGTGCGGTGCACCGTCGGCGTGCGGTGAGCCGGCACCGTCGTGCCCTGGCAGGGCGGTGACGGTCAGACCGGTCTCGAGCCCTCCATCCGCGATGACCTGCACCGCGCTTCCCGGGGCGAGGCAGCCGGGCTGCCGCGAACTCAGGACGACCCACACGACCAAGTCGCCGAACTCGGCGTAGCCGCCCGTGGCGTCGACGTGGGTGCGGGACCACCCCACGTTGCGGTGCCGTGTGTATACGGCGGTGAAGTCGCCCGGGGTGCGGGCCGGGCGGGACGAGGACGGGGCGAGCGGCGGGGGCTTGTGGTTCGGCCCCGGCCCTGGCGCCTGGGCCGGCCGTTGCTCGGGCTGGCGGGTCCGCTCCGTGGCGTGGGGCTTCTTGCTGTTCCCGGCGGGGCCCCGAGTGCTGTTGCCGTGCTTGGATCTGTCTCTGGAGTCCTTAGGCCGGGACCAGGACCACACTCGGTCGGCGACCGCGGCGCACGCGGCGGCCAGCAGTACGGCGATGAAGATGCCCATACCGAGGCTGAAGCCGTGCGTCCGTTCCGACGTCACGCGGAGCAGCTGATCCTGCTGCTCGACGGTGGCATTGGGGCCGAAGACGCCGTCCACCACGTCCTTCGTCCCGAGGTTGCCCACGCCCAGCACGGTGTAGGGCACCTTGCGATCCTTGAGCACGTCGCAGTACTCGTCGGCGGTGCCGCAGCCGGTCTTGTTGCCGTCCGTCACCAGGACCAAGGCGCGCTCGACACCGCCATGCCACTCATCCACTGATTTCGTCGCCTGCTCTCGCCGGTCCGCATCCGAGCGCGCCTCAACGATCAGCGCACGGTGCGATTCATCGGAGCCGGCGGCATCGCTCACTGCGAGCGGCACTCCGGCAATCAGAAAGAACAAGAGAAACGCCGTGATCCCCACGAGGGGATTCCACCGACGGTTGATCCCCATTTTGAACCCCCGTCCCCCGTACCGAGAGTGTAGGGGATATGGTCTGGCCGCACACCGTTCCGAAGCAAAGAGGTGACCTATTTCTTTCTCGATTATGAACGCCTGCACGATCTATTTTTAAGGGTTCAGGTAAACAACCCAATCAACAGGAATTGCATAGCGCACGGCGAGCCGTAATGGCACCTTCCGCCCCCCCCGGGGGGCGCCCTCGTGAATCAAACTCAGCGAATCAGGGCGTGGCCTGCAGACCGTCGCCGCACTCAGCGGTCGGGCAGAGCGCGCTTGAGCTGGACAACAGCCAGGTCGCGGGTGAGGGGCGCGGCCAGCAGGCGGTCCAGCACTTCGATCCGCTGCATGAGACTTGAGAGGAGCTCGTCCGCGCTCATGCCCTCGATGATGGCCGCGCTGTGCTGAGTCGTCAGGCGACGTGCTGCGGGGCCGAGCTGGCCATACGTGGACCAGAACATCGGATAGCGGCGTGAGCGGGTGCCTTCGACGGCCCGGATAAGGGCCGTGTCCTAGTCCGCGGACCAGCCACACACGATCAGCCCCCTGACCTGGGCCTGCCGTGCGGGCTACCACCGCGGCCGCTGGAACCGCGTCAACCATCTGGCAAGGAAGCGACCCTGCGCATCACCCGCGCGGTTGCGGAGTGGGCGAGGGCGTCAGGCTGGAGAAGCAGATGGGAGGCGCCGATGCGCTACATCGACCCGCCGCGCAGACAGACCGGAGGCTGCTTCATCTACTGGTCGCCGCCCTGGACCGCCTACCTGGATCTCCGCCTCGTTCGCAAGGACGCCCCTCCGATCGCCGTGGAGATCGACCGCGCGGAGGACGGCACCGCTTTGGACAAGCTCCGCGATGAGGCCCTCCGCGGGCGCCCCGCGCTCTGGATCCGCTGGCACGGAGCGCGGCGCGCCGAGCTCCCAGCCGGGGTCGCCCGCCTGCACCTGCCGACCGGGTCCAGCCGCTCTCCCATCCGGTACTCCCTCGCCCCGGTCACCCGCGCGGCGGCGATCACCCTCGGCGAGGCTGTCACTCCCGAAGCCCGATTGGGCGCTCTGCGTCGCGACCAGCAGCGGATTGCGGAGGAAGAGCGGGCTGCCGCCCTCCCTCGGGACCCGGGCCCCATCCTCAGCTAGGGGTTCTCGGCACGGATACCCGAAGGACACGGCCCTGCCAATTTGCAGCCCAGGTATCTTGCCGACCGCGCACTGCCGCTGCGGCGGAGCCGCCTGCACGGGGTGGGGTGGGACGGGCATGGTGTGCTTCAGCCGTGCACGCCTCCCTGGCGGCAGGGTGTGCTTCAGCGGTGCGCACCTCTCCGGGAGCTCGGTCGACTTCGACGGCGCGTCCCCCCGACGCTTGGCCGCCGCGCTCTCCTGCCCGGAGGACGACATCCGCCCGCTGTGGCGCGCCGCCAACGCCACGTACACCACCGGCACTGCAGACCAGAGCCTTGACCGGCACGGCACCCAGTTCACCATTCCCGCCGACGCTTTCGGCTGACCAGGGCGACCACTGCCGTGTCCAGCGACCCGACCGGAAGGAGACGACACACCGTGATGACGCGCCGCGCCGCGAAGCCACCCCCGGCCGTGACGTTGAGGGAGAGGGCTCCGAAGCGGCTGCCGTGTCGCCAGCTCAGGTGCTGTTGCCTGGTGCGGGACCTTCTGGGAACGTGCGGTCAGATGCTGAGAGAAGTCTGTTGACGGCTCGGCGGGCCGTCCACCACAACTGCTGCGTTGGTCCCAGGGCGACCGCTTTACCGGTGAACTGCATCGCGTACAGGCTCAGTTCGACGCGCCGGGTGCCCCAGATGGAACAGATGCGGTCCTCTAGATGGTCTGCGTTCTTGTCGCGCGTTGTCCTGTCCAACATGCCGATCAACCTGAGGTGGTAGTCGAGCGGCTGAGAGCCGACGACGTGGTCCAAGAGCCGGGCTGCGACCCGAGTGGACTGGCCCTTGCTGGAGTCGTGAAGGCGTTGGAAGTTCTTCAGCAGCACAGCTACCTGCCCGGCTGACTGTTCGGGGCCGGCGGCTGTGAGTACGGCATCGAGGTGTGTGCTGAGACGGGCCGTGTCCAGGGCGAGGCTGAGGTTGACCACGCTGGAAGCGGTTCCGGTGCGGGCCTGGACTGCCAGGTCTGAGGGACTCAGGTACTTGGGGCGGGTGGTGTGCAGCCTGAGCAGTGCGGCACTGGCGTGTCCCGTGGGCCGGTCCTGTGTGGTGCAGGTGTATATGGCGTCGGCGTGTTCGTGCAGGTCGCCGTCGAGAAGGGCGACGAGCATGTCTGCCGCATGTTCGGGACCACAGCGGGTGGCTGCCTCGGCCAGCAGGGACAGGGAGTCCATGCCGGGGTGTATCTGGTCCAGGCAGTGCAGCAGGACGTGGGTGTCGGCCTGTGTGCGTGAGCGCACGCTGGCCGTCAGGGCGTCGGAGGCTTCTTTGTGACGGCCTGCGACATTGAGGTCGATGATCAGCTGGGCGAGCTCGGGTACCGGACGCGTCAGGAGCGCATGAGCGAGCACGTCCGAGGCGGAGTCGTGCATGTTCGCCGTATGCAGGGCGGACACCAGCGCCACGAGATGCCCTGTGGTGCGCTGCTGGGTCTGTGAGAAGACGGCGGCCGCAGCTGCGGCAAGTCCCGCTCTGCGCAGGGCACCGATCAGTTCCGCGACGTCGGTGGCCACCCGGCTGCGCGCCATCGCGCTCTGCAGCGCATCGGCGAGGGACCCGAAGCCGGATTCGTGCAAGGCGATGACCAGTTCGGCGAGTTCAGCACAAACGCGATCCTGCGCGGGGCAGGCCACGGCCTGCACCAGGGCGTCATCGAGAGCGGGATCCGCCAGCAGGCCGCAGACAACCAGGATCTCCGACACACAACGGTGGGCCACCGTGGCACTGAGCAGGACCAGCACCGCCTCGTGATGACCGCGACGGTGCAGGATCCTGGCCAGTTCGGCGAGGCCCTGAGGGCTATGCAGTTCCACGGACGCCTGCAGAAGCGCGGCAGCAGGCTCCTGCAGACCGGCCATCAGTAGTTCCCCGATGAGATCCGCCGTGTCCCCGACTGGCCGCACCGCCACCATGGCCGGCAGCGCGGCTTCGGCATGTTTGTGCAGTCCCGCTCCATAGAGGGCACCGAGCAGAGCCTGAACCTCGGCCACCGGACGGCACCTGCTGACCGACGTGACGAGTTCGCTGGCAATGGCCCCGCGCGGGCCGGTGGCAAGCCCACCGACTAGCTGCACCAGTTCGGGCACGGAAGCCGTCCGGTCCGCGGCTTCCAGGACCTCCATCAGGGACGCCCCCGAAATGCCCTCGTTGAGAAGCTCTTCGGCAGCATCAAGCTGCTCCTCCAGGACATGGCAGCGCTCCTCGGCTATCCGCAGCTCGACCCTGGTGTCCTCCAGTTGCCGCTGCAGATTGGCCACCTCGTCCTGCAGAGCACTGCCGGCCCTCATCAGGGTGCCGCAGCGCTCCTGCCACACTTCGACGGCCGTCGTGTACGTGTGCCGCTGCTCATCGAGCTCATCCTGCAATCCCGCCTGTTCCACCGACTGCCGTGCCAGCCGCTGCTGGCGTTCATCGATGGCCTCCAACAGAGCGCGCTCCCGTAGCCGCAGCTTGCGCACCTCTTCATCCTGCGCGAGAAAGCGGTCCTGCAGACGCTGCAGGTCTGCGCCCGCAGGACGGCACGCACTGGCCGCATCGTGGAGCCTTCGCAGTGCCGCGATCGCATCCGCAGTGACCGGCGCCCCACAGTGCTCCGACACATCAGCGAGCAGGGCGCTGACGAACGACCAGGGCGTGCGCCGGCTGCCGTTGAGATACCGGCTCACCGTCCCCGGATCCATGTGCCGACGCCCCGCGTACGCACGGACGCTGACGCCGTCCAGCCGGGCGAAGTACGTACGCAGATCAGTGACGAACGCTTCCACCGCAGGCGGCAGGTCGGCGCTGAGCGCAGCCAGCCCCGTGGTCCTCGCTTTGGCGTCCATGAATCCCGTCCCGCTGTTCCGTGAGCGCTGCCATCAACAGCACAACTATGGCGAGCAGGCAGGGAGTTCGGCTGCCTTTAGGTGTTTCCAGCTTCATCGGCAACAGCCGGTCCGTTGCCAGCACAGCTGGCTGCTGATGCACCCTGCCCGGCAACATCCCACGCGCAGCAGGATCAGCCATAGCCGGCCAGCAGGCCTGTGCCGGCTGCTCGTCCATCGCACTTGCACAGCAGGAGACACCGTGTCCCTCGGCAGCAACGACGCTCACCCCACCCCACCGCAGGCCATCGCGCCCCCACGAGCCGCCCGCCGTGACCTGCCCAGGCAGGAAGGGCCCGGCCGGGTAACCCTCGAAGTACACGCCCGGCGGATCAGCGCGACCGGCAGCGCCGCAGTCCTCAGCAACAGCCTGCTGGTCACCGGTCTGATCAGCGGCCAGATCCCGGCCACCCCCACCCTCGCGTGGCCACTCGTGGCCCTGAGCATCGCCAGCATGGCCTACGACCTCGGCCGCAAGGCGATCACGCACGACCGGCTGTGAAGCCAAAGCTGTATATACGTCAGATGTGTAGGGTTCATCAGCCCCGGATAGTCCAGGCAGGTGCCCGCCCGGGAGCGTGTCGGTGCTGTCGTAGGCGCACACGGCCCCGCCGGCCGGGGAGATGAGCACCCGGCCCTGACATCAGCCAAGCAACACACGCTCTGCACCGCGCCGTTCGCGCGGTACGCCGAAGCCTGCCCGCCACTCCCTCTCTCTGGGTCGCCCATCTCCACGCTGGTGCGTAACTGGCTCTGCAGTTCGTCTGGGCCGACGGCGCCTGGGGTACTACTGCCCGTCTTCCCGTCGATCAGCTTTCGGGCGACGTCGAGGTGGCCGACGTGGCGGGCCTACTCCTCATGCAGGGGGAAATACGATGAAGGCCTGCCTGTGGTCCGTGCGATGGGTGCTGACGAACTCGGCGTCGTCGGCGACTGGCCTCCCAGCCGCGGGAGTCGTGCCGGTTGCCCGGCAGGGGCGGCCGGCCGACCACGACCACCAGGCGGGTGTCGGCGTCGATGACCACCTGATGGGCCGTGGAATAGCGGTAGTTCTTCGATTGCTCGGCGATCGTGTGGTCGCGGGTGGGCACCAGGGGTTCCGTCGACGATGAGCACGGCGTCCTTGCGGAACCGCTTCCTTGGCTGGGGCGCGAGCATCGGCCCGAGATGGTCGGTGATCCGGTCCGCCGCCGACTTCGAGACCCCGAACAGCGGGGTGATCTGGCGCATCGTCAAGTTCGTTCGCCAGTAGGCCGCGACCAGCAGAATGCGGTCCTCGAGCGACAGCTCCCAGGGCCCGTCCATGCTGGAGTTCGGCAGCGATCTCGCGCCGTACGGCGGTCACCAACTTGCCGAAGCGGCGCGGGCTTAGACGACATTTCACTTGGTGAGTCTGCGGTGGCATATGAGGGTTCGCGGCGATGGCTGTGAAGGCGAGGAAGTGTTCCGGCTTGCGCTCGTAGCGGCGGTGGAGGCGTCGGCATCCGGACAGCCAGGACACGGTCCGCTCCACGACCCAGCGGTGTCGGCCCAGGCGCCCGGATGCCTCGATGCCCTTGCGGGCGAGGCGGTGCCTGATGCCGCGGGAAGCGAGCCACCGCCGCAGGTGGCGGTAGTCGTATCCCTTGTCACCGTGCAGCTTGCCGGGCCGGCGGCGTCGCGGGCCTCGGCGGGAGCGGATGGGCGGGATGCCGCGGACCAGTGGGATGAGGGCCTGGCTGTCGTGGAGGTTGGCGGCGGAGATGCCGACGGACAGGGGCAGGCCCTGGCGGTCGACGATGAGGTGGATTTTCGATCCCTTCTTGCCACGGTCGGTCGGATTCGGTCCCGTCAGCTGCCCCCTTTGAGGGCCCGGACGCTGACGGAGTCGATCGCGCACCGCGACCAGTCCAGCTCGCCCCGGGCACCAAGTTCATCCAGGGCCAGGCGGTGGAGCTTGGCCCACACCCTTGCCTCGGTCCACTCGGTGAACCGCCGGAAGGCGGTGACCCCCGACAGCCCGAAGCCCGGCGGAAGTTGGTTCCAGGTGCAGCCCGAGGTGGCCACGAAGACGATCGCGGCCAGCACCTCCCGGTCCCCTCGCCGACGATGGCCTCCGCCCTGCGGGCGGACCGGCGTCGGCGGCACCACCCGCAGGAACAACGTCCACAGGTCTTCCGGCGCCATCCGCTCGACAAGCGCAGCAGTCATCACCCCAGATTGCCGCAAGATCACGCCAACTGAAATGACGTCTTAGCCCGGTGAAGGGGCCTATCCAGGACGGCTCCGACGCCGTGATCGCACCAGCCACACCAAGATCATCTCATCCCTGACCGGCGGTTACGGGACAAGCCTTAGTCGCTGGGCTGGCTGCAGTTCAGGCTCGGCAACAAAAAAGCCGATGCACGCCAAGATCTAGTCTTGGGTGCATCGACTTTGTGCTGGCCATGCGCCAACATGAACCAGAGTTTCCCGTCCCTGTGCTTGCCGTGGTTGGAGCCAGTAGCGTGACCAGGGTGCCTACCAACTTCAGCTGATTCGCTGGAGTGGTTTCTGATATCGAGCATCCCCGGTTCGTAGTATCAGCGCAGCTCTAAAGATTGCACACGGCCAGGGATATCCCGCCGGTCCCCATGGTGGAACGCCGTTTTCCCACGTCAGCTCCCTCTCTATGGGGTTATCGCAGCTCCGATTGTCGTGGACAGAAGCAGGGTCAAATCCCAGTACTAGTTACAACGGCTTGCCGGACTGCGATCCTGGCAGGTAATAGCCGTAATTCGCTTCCGGTGACGCCAATTACCTAGCGATCTTCGGCAACTGGAGCCAGTAGCCCGGCCGGTGATCCGTCGTGATCACCGGCCGGGTCGAAAGGTGGACCATGACTGCCACCCGAAAGAAGCTGGGCGATCGCACCGGTATAGATGCCGTGCCGTCGACGGCTGCCGCACCCCTCCCCTTTGACATGCCGCAAGCTTTTGTCCTGGTCGCATTTTTGGCGGCCGCGGTTGTGCTCACACTGACCGCGCACATGGACGTCAACGACATCTTGATCCTTCTCGGTGGCGCGGGAGGTATCGGCGCGGTGGTTCTTTTCTCTGCGCACATGAAGCAGAAAGGACCCCGCGCGGGTGCGGGTGTGTTCCGGCGGATCATCACGGCAGTCCTCAACCAGGGAACTACCGGTATAGGCGGTGGCAACTGATGGCCACTCCCCGCAGGGGGCGCCCCGAGGTACCCGTCGTCACCACGGTCCCAGAACTCGCCGAATTGGCCACCAAACTCAGGGAGATCCGGTTGAGCGAGGGAAAGGGCATCACCTACGTCACGCTCGCCGAGCGAACCCCGTGGTCAAAATCTCAGCTTCAGCGGGCCACTTCGGGAAAGGCGCTCCCCTCCCCGAGCCTGGTTCGTGCCTTCCTTTCCGGCTGCGGAGCCTCGCGCGGCCGGGCGCGCATCGTCGCGGGCCTCTACCGCGCGGCTGCCGCCGGCGTCGCCCAGCAGGCGAAGACTGCCAAGGCCTCCAGAAGGGTCCCCAAGCCTGAATACGTACGCGACCGTGCCGACCTGAGTGGAGCCCTGCGTGATGCATGGGCTCACGCGGGCCGGCCTCCGGTCCGTTCCATGGCCCAGACGGCCGGGCCCTGGATCCTGCCCCACAGCTCCGCCCATCGCATCCTCCGCGGGCACGGTCTCCCCCGGGACCTAACCCAGTACAGGGCGTTTCTGTACGCCTGCGACATCCCGGACGTTGACCTCGGCCCCTGGTTCGCCGCCTGGAACAAGGCCCTCAGCCCTGTCAGCCTCGCGGCATAAGGCGCCCGCCCCGCAAAAGAGCACGCACCACGGCACCTAAGGCCCATACTGGCCGGCCGGGGCCGCGGGCGGGCCTCCGTGGCTCCGGTGCGGGCGAGCTCCTTGAGTGCCAACGGTGGTCGATGCCGGCGCCGGATGACAGAGCCGTGAGGTAGGCGGCGCGTTCGTTCTCCTCCAGGTGGGCGAGGCATGCGGTGAAACCGGATACGTGGATGCCGAGGCAGCCGAACGGCCTTCCCGGGCTGGGGACTTGGCCGCAGTACAGCCAGTGGGGCGGATCCGGGGACGGCGCGGGCTTGGCTGCGGCATGCCCGAAGGCCCGGTACGTTCCGTACTACGAGGAGTACCCGGCGCTGCAGCGGGAGACGTGGCGCCCCGACATCCGGGCCGCCGTGCTGGTGAACCAGCGGACGGGCCGCACCGCAAGCTGATGAAGACGGCAGCCGCGCACGCGTGCGCACCAAGGCGGTCCTGATCACCCCAACCGGCAGCAGCACCGGCCGCGTCGGCGCCCAGGCCATCGCCTCCGGCTCCGCCCGACTGCGCCCCTTGATCGCCGAGGCCGCTCGCCAGAACCTGCGCCTGGCCTTCACCATCCGCCTCGCCAAATCCGGCTACCTCCACGCCTCGGGCAGCCGCACCGACTCACCCGGCATCCGCCGCGACGTCATCCAACGCGCCGACCACACTGAAGAGCGCTCCTACGGCCCCGCGACCACCGGCAACTTCGCCGCCGTCGACTTCGCCCGCCGCGTGGACGGTGCCGGAGGAGACGTCACCGCTGCCGTTCGTCGGTGGCTCGTGGAGACCGGCCGAATCCATGCCGACGCCCACATCACCCACCTCGAAGTCCGCACCTGGAGGCCACGCTGACCGTACTCAACCACCACACCCGCGGCGTGGAGACCCAGAGGCCACTCACGTAAAGTGACCAGCTCTAGACAGTCTGTATTTAGGCTATGTAGAGTACGAGTGTGGGTAGGTTGCCGCGTATGACCCTGCAGACCGAACTGGTCCTGCGGGCTTTGCTGGAGAATCCCGCCAGAGAGCGTTACGGCCTGGAGCTGTGCGAGTTGGCGGGACTGCCGTCGGGCACGATCTATCCGATCCTCGCCCGCCTGGAGCAAATCGGCTGGTTGGACAGTACGTGGGAGGATCCCGCTGTCCACGAGGCAGCCGGCCGGCCGCGCCGCCGCTTCTACCGGATCACCGAGGACGGCGCCGAGCAGGCCCGCCTCGCCCTCGCACGCTCCTACCGGGCCGGCAAATCACCCCTCCCGGGATGGGCTGTTGCTCGCCCCCTCAGCGATGGGGGAGTGTCATGAAAGCCCTGCACCGGTCAGCGCTGCGGCCGAGCACCCGTCACGACCACCCCCGTCCCTCAACGGCATCCTGACCGCCGTGCGCACGCACCACGCCGAAGCAGATCCTGCACTCATCGAGCAGGCCCACGACGAGGCCGCCCGCTGGCACGAGGGACAAACCCGCCGTAGTGGAGACCCGTACCTCACCCACTGCCTCGCCGTCGCCGCCATCCTCGCCGACTTGGGCATGCCGCCGGTCGTGGTCTGCGCGGCCCTGCTGCACGACATCGAGGACACGCCCTGCCCGCCGGACCGTGTCGTCGAACAATTCGGCCAGGAGATCGCCCAGTTGATAGCGGCCGCCCGTACGGCCAACGCCAACACGATCCCGCCGAGCGGCCTGCTCGGCGGCTCGGCTGTCGATCTGGTTCGCGAAGAGGCCGTGGTGGTGTCGGTGGCCAGGACCGGCGCGGCCAGGCGGTCGGCGGGTTTTGCCGCTGCCGGAACGATGAGCGGGGCGGGCTTGAGGGCCCAGTGGGCGGCGCGCCGGCGGGCGCCGCGGCCCGGGGCTTGGTTCAGCGCCGCGTCGTCGAGCACCCGCAACGGCACTGTCCGGGGGCGGGCAGGTCGAGCCAGCCGTCCTGTGCCAGTTCCTGCCACGCCTTGGTACGCCGGGGCAGGCGCATGCCGCGCAGCAGGCCGGCCGGTAGCCGGGCGCGGCCGTGGCTTTGTAGCGGCTCAGTACTTCCTTGACCGTCTCGCTGTGCTGGCATGGCAGCGGAGGGGTTCATGGATCCGGAGGCGAGCCGGCGTGGGGTGAAGTCTCAGTCGAACAAAGGCTGTTGCTGCCCGTCGGGCAGTGGCGGGCCCGAAGCGCGGGGCGCTTCCGGGGTGGTTAGGGCCTGCTGGCAGGCGGCCCGCAGCTCGGGCAGTGTTTGGTGTGCACCGCACCGTTGCAGGAACTCCGTCACCGGCCAGCTGACGAGCCGGCCTTGCCGGGACAGATACACACCGATCTGCTCCATGCGGTACTCGTTCGGGTAGTCGAGCAGTAGATAGCCGGCGAGCTGGCGAACGGCCGAGGCGTCGATGCGTTGTGGGTTGATGGTGGCTTTGCAGTCGATGAGCATGCCGGCGGCGATGAAGTCGGCATCCGCCCCGCCGACATCGCAACTGCCTGCGAACACCGGCGCGCACAACCGTTCTTGTACAGGTAGCTGTGCCACCCAGCCCAGCGCGTCCGGGGCTTGGGCCAGGGTGACCTGGCGGGCCAGGTCGCCGGGAACGTAGTTGGGTACTTGGTCCAGCAGTTCCTCAAGGCCCTCGCCCGCGGCGAGCTCCAACAGCGGGTTGCCCGCGAACAGACCGGCCCGGTACACCTCCTCGAAATGGGATGCGGCGTAACACAGCCGTGCCAGCCGCTCCTCCGCATGCGCCCCGGATCGCATGACTCCGTCGTGTGCCGCGGGTTGTTCCTGTAACGCGGCCAGCAGGCCCTGTCCCGCCTCCTTTACTGCCTTGCCTTCGGCCAGGGAGGAAGCGGCGGCCACCTCGCCGGGAGCGAAGCCGACGCCGGCGATCAGCGGGGCATCGACCGGTGCACCAAACGCCACCCGCAGTCGGCGGTCGATCGCACGGCCCAGGCTGCGGTAGTTGAACCGCTGAGCTCCCTGCGGCGCGATGGTGATCGAGCGCGGCGGCAACTGGGCACGCAGGGCGTCGAGCACGCCGTTCGGTGTGGGCAACTGTATTGCCAGGAAAAAGGACATGGGGGAGTTCGGGTTCTTGAGCGCACTGGTCAGACTCATGCCCGAAGCATCGTGCAGCCCACTGACAACGCACCTTCCGAGAATCGGGCAAGGCTCGAAAATTCGAACAGGCACGCAAATTCAACACATCGAGCGGCCAGAGGAGAGGACCGACACTGACCGTCATACATCGGTGCCGGGCGCGCTCATGGAGACGGGCAAGCCGGGGGTTCTGCCGGCCGGTCTGGAACGCGGGGGAGGACTGTCAGTGGGCGCCTCTACTGTGGTCGGCTATGAGTCTGACATCGCTGTTGAAGGTGGCGTCCTCGCCCCTGCGAGGCTTTTTAGCCAAGGAGTTACCGACCACGGGCCGATTACGGACGGCTTTCCGGCAAGCCCTTCCGGCCTCGCTGGATGTGATCGCCCCGTCTGTGCCGGAGGGCACGAAACCGCCCTGGTCGACGCTCGGAACAGCTGCCGACCACCGGCTGCGCCTGGCGCTGACCGCTCAGGCAGCGCGACCGGCCGCGGTCATGGCAGGCATCGAACTCGCCGGCAGAACAAATGTCACCACCCCGCAGACTGCCAGCGCCCTGGAAACCTGCGGCCTGCAACTACTGGAGCACCTGCAGGACCTGGCACACCTGCACCAACTCGAGGAACGGGCGCGACCTCTGGCCCGCACACTCGACGTCGAGAGGGACATCGCCCGTGCCTGCCACACGGCCGCTCTCTTCGAATCCGTCTACCGGCGTCCTGACCCCCACAACAGTCCTCTGCTGCGCCAGGCACACCCTGAACTGACCCTCGATGCCCTCTTCGCCGGGGTCCCGGCCTATGCGGTGGACGACCTCGCCACCCTGACCGCTAGAGCAGACACCGCCCTCGCCACGCTGCGCGCACAGACACCACCCCACGCGGTCACCCTCGCCCCCACCTTCACGGGCAGCGAAGACGTAGGAGGAGCAGACGGCGACTGGCTGGCCGACGGCACCCTCATCGATGTCAAAACAACGATCCACCCAGATGAACTCCCACTGGCAGACATCTACCAACTCACCGGCTACCTCCTGCTCGACTATCAGGACACCCTGAACATCACTCACGTCGGCTGGTACTCCGCCCGAGCCGGCGCCCTGGTCACCTTCACCACGCCCGACTTCCTTGACCTCCTCGGCGCCCGCCACCCTCTGCCCGTCCTCAGAGACCGCCTGGCCCGTCTGCTGGGCCACACGCCCAGCACCGAGCAGGCGCAACCCGACACGGCAGACACCAGCCCCCACCCCGTCCCGCCGCCCTCGCCGTCTGTTCCCCGCCAGCAGCCGTCCGCCCTCGATGCGGACCCGCAGCCACCCGCCGACGTCTTCGACGACCCGCACCACCTCAGACGGACCGAACCCGCCCCAACGGCATCGCCACCCCGGCGCGTGGAAAGCGTCCACGGGGATCACCACTACCAACTCAGCCTCACCCCCGGGCCCCAAGGCCAAAGCCACATCAGCGTGCTGGTCCTCGCACCGCACGGCGAAATCATCAGCAGTATTGAAGGCTCGCTCGCCCCTGCCGATCTCCAGCCGGTCAGCGACCTCCTGCGCGCCGCAACCCAGCTTGATCCCGTGCAACCGGCACCGCCTGCCACGCCTTCCGCAGCGGGCGGCAACGCAGCCGCACGCAACGGGCAGTCCTGGACGGCCGAGGACCTCGACCGCCTTGCCGCACACCACGCAGCCGGCACCGATCCCGCCCAGATGGCCCGGCAACTGGGCCGTACCGAACGCTCCGTGCGCTTCAAGCTGCATCAACTGGGCCTGGCCCGCTTTCCTGGCGAAGTGGTCCGCCTGCCCGCGTCGCGCCTGCCGACTACAGAGCCTGCTTACTCGGTACAGGAGATCCGCCGAACACACCCGCGGGCCTACCAGCGCTGGACACCGGAGGAAGACGCACGGCTTGCTGACCTGCACCGGCAAGGCGCGCCGCTTGCCGCGCTGGTCGAGGAGTTCGGGCGAAATGAAGGCGCGATCAATGCACGCCTGGGTGTTCTTGGGCCGTGACGCCGGCCCGAGCAGGGACGGCGTTGCCGGATGTCCTAGAACAGGTGACTGCCGGGATGCCCTGCAGGGTGCAGGCACAGGTCATCGTCGTTAGCCGCGGCCGCGGTGGCGGGGCATTCGTCCATGATGGTGAGGGCGTAGGGGCGGCTGGTGTCGGAGGCAGGCCAGCACACCCACCAGGCGGTGCTGGTGTTGTCGGCTCGGTCCTGACTCTGCGCCAGGCGGACATGCGGACCGTTGTGGGCAGCCGTGTACTGGCAGCGGTGGTGTGTCTCAGCTTCGTGTACGGCATCTGTCAGGTTTTCCAACATGGCCCGGTCGCTGTCGGTGATGTTGGTTTCTGCCGTGCACTGGTCGGCATCTGCGCTGCAGCCCGAGTCGGTCGGATGCCCTTGCGGCAGGTGGCAGTCGGAGCATGAGGAGGCGCGGGTCAGAGTGTGGCCCCTGGCGTCCCACCACAGCCAGTACGTCACGACCGGGGGTCCTCGTCCCAGGCGAGGTGGTCGATGAGGGCGACATGGCGGCCGGGGTGAGACCCGCGTAACTGGCAGCCGAAGGAGGCGTCGTTGTCCCACAACTCTGGGATATCGACCTCGGCGGCCAGGGCGAGCTGTTCCTGCGGGGTGAGTGTCACAAAGTCACGGCATGTCATACCCGGTGACCGCTGACAGGCCATGTCCTGACGTGTCGAAGGAACCGGTTACGGCCAACAACGTTCGGGAACGGGCGGCAGCAACGGGGCCACCGGCTCCCACAGGTCGTCAGGAACAAGAGCAGCGCACCCCGGACACCCTGCCGACCAAGATCGTCGATCACAAGACCCGCAGCTCAACTCACTCTGAAACGAATCGTGAGGTGGCGTGGTGTATCCCGCTGTGGGCCTGGCCCTGAATAGATCTCTCAACTGGTGGGCGGGCTACGAGGTCGCGCCGACACCAAGGGCTTTACTTTCTAACTTGTTGCGAAGTTAGCCTCGGCATGGTAACTTTGCAACAAGTTAGAAAGTAATGGGAGGGGTGTCTGGGTGCTGCAGATCCAGATCGGTGCCGAGCGCACCGCGGACGCGGGTGACCTGCTGGGGCGAGCCACCCTGGGATGGCGTCCCGGCATGAGTGAGGCCGAAGTCTGGGAAGTCAGCCGGGGCATCTGGAAGTTCAATGCCGACCGGGCCCTCTCCCAGGACGAGGTGCAGATCATCAACACCGAGGGCACCGTGCTCGCGGTCGCGAAGATCACCGGGATCTCCAAGCACGGCGACCGCTACGCCCTCGAAGGTGACCTTCTCCTCGGCGACCCGCGTGTCGGCCGGCCCACCCCCAGCCCTCATCTGTCCCGCAACCCCGTCACCTACATCTGAACGGCCGGTTCGGTGCCTGACGTCGACGCGCGCGGCTCGCGAACAAAATCCCCCAAGGGAGAAGACACGGTGGACAGCGAGAAGACCCCATCCCGCCCCGCGCCCCGGAAACTGGCATCCCTGGGCGACATGGTCGGTGACGTCCTCACTCCCTCCCCGACGCCGGGCCGCTTGTTCGGACTCGCGGATCTGGACGCGGCCACCGGCGGTCTGCAGCCAGGCCGCCTGACCCTTCTCGCTGCGGCCCCCGGCACGGGCGGCAGCCTCCTTGCCCTCGCCGCCGCACGCCATACCGCGCTCACCGAAGGCAGCCCGGTGCTGTATGCGGCCGCGGGCCTAACGACCGATGTCGTCACCCGCTGGATCATTGCTGCCGAGGCTGGAGTTGACCTGCGCAGACTGCGCGCAGGAACCCTCACCACGCCCGACCGGGAGGCCGCCGAGAAGGCCGGCGCGCGCCTGAGCCAGCAGGCCCGGCTGTTCTTCGACGACGGCGATGGCCTGACCGCCCAGGCCATCGCGGAAACCGCACCCTACGTCGATGGCCTGGCTCTGGTTGTCGTGGACCGCCTCCACCAGAGCGCTGACCCGCACATCCCGCTCTCCGGGGACCAGGTGCCGCCCGCGGTGCGTACCTTGACGCAGCTGGCCCGGCAGCTGTCCGTGCCGGTCCTGGCCGTCCTCAACACCGACGACGCAAAGACCGTGCGCAGTCTGGACGCGGAGGTGACCCTCACCCTGGCCGCCGCCGATGACTCCGGCATCGCGAATGTCACTGTCGCCGAGCGGGACTTCGGGCAGACCACGATCCGCCTGCGGGCCGACCTGGACCACGCCCGCTTCACCGACGCTCCCGCGCTACCCGCTCCGGCCGTGCCCACCGCACCGAACGCAGGCGACACGACCCCACCGGCCGCCGACACGCTCACCGCAGCCGAGCAGGAACTGGCCGAGGCAGCCCTGCCCTTCACCTCCGGCGCCGTCAGGGGCCTGCCCGCCGAGACCCTGCAGCTCCTGGCCGACCACCGCGAGGCGGTACTCAAGGGGCAGATGCAGGATCAGCCAGAAGTGCGCGCCTACACGGCCGCCCTGGCAACCGCAGCCGGTCTCATCCTCCCCGACACCAGCCAGGGGCAGCGGCTGCGCGCCGCGCTGGAGGCCTTCGCCACAGCCCACCGCGCCAAAAGCGCCACGGCCGTTGTCGCCGCACAGGCAGCAGAGGCACAAACCGACCAGGACGCCCCCGCCGACGCCCTGTCAACAGAAGCCGACCACGGCGACCCGGTGGCCGCAGACCAGAGCCCGCCCGCAGGGGAGGAGGAACAGGCCGCAGCGAGTGAGGAACAGGAGCTGCAGCCCGGTGACGAGGACGATGAACCCGAAGGCGCCGTGTTCCCGGGCCTGCGTCTGCTCAAGGACGCCATCGGCCGGTCGAAGATGCACCCGATCATGGTGATTCGCAAGGACGAGCGGGACGCGGCACCGTGGACGCTCTTCAACGAGGTCATGGACGGCGAGCCGCGCTGGGTGCACCCCGAGGTGGAGAGCGTGCGCACCCGCGGCGGCAAGCGCCGTCAGTTGATCGTTCCCGACGAGTTCGGCCCCGGGCAGTTCTGCACGATCGACCGCAACGGCTCCTACCCCTCGGCCTGCTCGGCGGTCACTCTGGCGCCGAACAAGCTCCTGCACACCGGGCCGTTGGAACAGCGTGCCAAGGACCAGGCCGGTGTCTTCCAGATCGACCTTCCGGCCTGGGACCACTCGACCATGCCCCACCCTCTGGGGCGGCTGGCCGACCGCGGCGACGAGCACGGCCGGATCTGGGTGACCACCCCGCACATGGAGCTCCTGGAGAAGCTGACCCGGCAGGAGCAGATCGCCGAGCCGCTGCGCATCCACGACTCGTGGACAGGCCGCGCCAACAACTCCCTCCTCAAGCCCTTCTACCAGGCGGCGAAGCAGGCCCGGACGGAGCTGATCGAGGCGGGCGGTGAGCCGTACATCGAGTACAAGCGGCGCCTGTCGATCGCGCTGCGTCTGTTGTGGCCCAAGGGCGAGCGGCTGAACTCGCCCTTCTGGCGGCCGGACTGGCGCCTGAGTATGGTCGCCGAGGCCTCCGTACGCCACTGGGTCAAGGCCTGGGGCGCCGTCCAGGACGGACACACCCTGATCGCCCTGCGCAACGTCGATGAGGCCGTGTTCTGGACCCTGGATGGCACCGCACCCGCCACGTACAAGGTCGGCACCGGCTTCGGCGAAGTCAAGGTCAAGGTCGAGCAGGGGAGTGAGGACTGATGCCCCAACCCCGGGGCCAGGGCCCCACGCTGGGCGCGGCACTCAACAGCCTGCTGGCCGACTTCGGCGTACAGCCCAAGGGACGCCTGGCGTCCTACAAGGCCAAGACCTGGCACGCCCAGCTCGTCCACCTCACCCACACCCACCGCGGCTACACCGCGCTCGAGGAAGCCGGACTGCACGTCACGCACGCCACCCTCATGAAGTGGCTGTCCGACGACGAGTACAACGTGCGCCGCAGCTACCGCGAGATCATCCACCAGGCCTACGAGGCAGCCGCGACGATCTCTGCCGACCCGATCCTGCAGGCCTTCAAAGACCACCAGTTCGAGATCCGCGGCATCGTCAAGACCGGTGCCGACGAACGCGACCGCGGCGCCCACGGCACCGCACCGCTGCGCATCGACGGCCGCAACGGCCACTGGGCCTCCATCGAGGCGATGTGGCGCGACGGAGAGCTCGGCGACGCCGCGTTCGAGGACGACTTCATCGACTTCGTCATCTGCGACGACATCGGCGAAGGCACCGACGGCTGGGCTTTCCCCGGCGGCACATACACCATCACCTAAGGCTGTCCCGTAACTGCCGGTGCATGAAACAGCCCCTGGCTGACGCAGTTCAGAGGAAGAGAAGTTCGACCTGCTTCGCCAGGCAGAGCTGTAGAACGACCACGAGCCGTCGGGCGTCATGAATGTGGGTTCGGGTGGCAGGGACACCGGCCTCGCCCTGCCACTGGTCGACGATCGCCTCCAGCCGGGGCAGGATCGCGGCGCACTGGGCGGGCGAGAGCTCGCCTCCACCGTCATCTGCGCGGTCGAGGAGTGGTTCGAGCGGGGTGGAGACGTCGCTCCAGGGGCGCTCCCCGCCAAAACCCCTCATCTCGGAGAGGATGAGCCCCTCGGCCAGCGCCAGTTGGCGCCGGAAAGCGGCGAAGCCCGTGTAGGACCACTCGGCGTCTGGACTGCTCGTATCTCCGTCTCCCGGACACAGCATCAGCCCCATGCCGACCTCCCCTTCTCCGTTCGCCGAACGCCAAAAAGGATCAGCCAGAACCAGCGGCGCCGGCAACTGAGATGAGCCCGTGGTGGCCCGGGTCACCGAGCTCGTGCAACCCGCGGTGGTCGGCTCCCGCGTGGGGCCCGTCTTGGCCTACGAGCCACGGACGGCCTGGACTGCCGGATCGCAGCTGCTCTGCGCGCATGTGACATCACGGCGGAGGTCACTGGTCGCCTGGGTACCCGTACTCATGCGTCGCGCCATGCTGACACCTACCGTCGCATGCATGTTCAAGACCGCCGTTCGTAGAGTCCGGGCCTCCGGGCGGTCCGTCCCGTATGCCGTCACAGGGCTCGTACTGGTCGCGCTGTCAGTTGCTGTCGCCGTGGCGGGCAGCGTCGTGGGGAACGTGTGGAACGGCGCGCCGTATCCTTCGGCCGACCCCGACGCGGTCGCCCAGCGGCTCAAGGACCGGTCCGACGGCGTGTACGAGGACTTCGCCCTGCCCGAGAAATACGCCGCCGACCCAGCCAGGATCCATACCGGCGCCTGCTACTACCGAGGGCTGAGAGGCATCGCCCATATCGACGAGGCCCGGAGCGACGTCCGTAGCTTCGGGCTCGATTGGAGCGTGCCCGACATCCCCGAAACCACCGCACGAGACGCGCAGCAGCGTGTGCGCCAGCATCTGGTGAAGCAGGGTTGGAAACGCACCCACGATGGGGACCGTGCAGGGGCGACTCTCCGCGAGTGGGGCTTTCGGTACGCAGATCCGGAAAGCGGCGACCAGGTCGACGTCAAGTGGAACGATGCGACCACGACTCTGTTCATCAGCGTCTACGCCCCCTGTGGGAAGGTTCCCGCAGGCTTTGCGGAGTACGGCTGGGCCGAGGCGGACTGGCGCCCGAACGAGCAAGCACCTGGGCTTTGAGCTGGTGCTTTCCCCCCGCCGCGTACACCGTCGCCTGATTCGGGAGCGGGCGACCAAGCGAGGCTCGCGAAGACAGCCGGCCGCCCGAGGGTGCAGCTGGCCCGAGCTTGTCCCTTAACGTCCCGACGGGTGTCGGGACGTTAAGGGACAAGCTCAGCCGATGGGTTCGCGCATCTCCTTGCGAACCAGGAGAGTCGTCCGGGCAACGGCGGAAAGATCGACGGACTCAGGATCCTGCACAGCGGTCTCCGGCGTGATCACACCCACAGCTGCCGCGGTGTTGTCGTCGCCCCAGGCGCACATCGGCACGTTGCTGCGGATGCCGCCCTGCTCCGAGGTCAGCACCTGGCAGCTCACGGTCACCTTCGAGCCCGAGGGGGTGACATCGTGTGCGGGCACGGCGACCGTGGCGCCCTGGCCTTTGGTGGCGCCTTCCATCAGGTAGTCGCGTGCCCGGTCGGGGTCCTTGTACCTGCCGTAGATGCCGGAGACGACCAATGTGCCGCCCTCCTGGTCGCCTTGGCCCGTGTACTGGGCCACCACTGCCTTCGGGTCACGCACGTTGGCCCGGCTCCGGTTCTCCTCGACGATCTGCTTGCCGGCGGTGGAGGAGAGGTCCTGGGACAGCCTGTACGTCCCGCCGACCAGTTCGTCCGGCACGCTCATGCGGTACTTCGCCTCCGGGAACCCGCCCTCCGCACCGTCCACGAACACAGCAACTCCTGCGAGCACAACCACCAACGCACCGACGACGCCCCCGGTGATGCCGAGCACCTTGGCGGTACTGCGGCGGGGAGGCGGCGGGGCCACGGGAGGCGCGCCCCAGGGGCCGGGCCCCCCGGCCGCAGGGTAGGGCTGCGCGTAGTGCGGGACCTGCTGCGGGAACTGGCTTTGGGACGACGCTAGTTCTCTGACGGCATAGGTTCGCAGGGTTGGTGGTCGTGGCGGTTGGATCTGCGGTGGTGCAAGGATGACCACCAACCGCGCCGTTCGGCGGCGAGCGAATGAGGCTGCAATGAGTGAACTGACGAAGCCCGAGATCGACCTTCCGGAGGGTGACGCTCCCACCGAACTGACAATCCGTGACCTTGTTGTCGGGGACGGGCTTGAGGCGAAGCCGGGCAGGGTTGTCCGGGTTCACTACGTCGGGGTCACCTTCGAGTCCGGAAAGGAATTCGACACCTCCTGGGACCGGGGCCAGACGTTCAAGTTCGCGGTGAGCGGTGGCAAGGTCATCAAGGGCTGGGACCGCGGTGTTAGAGGGATGAAGGTCGGCGGCCGGCGCGAGATCATCGTTCCTCCGCGCCTCGGCTACGGCAACCAGTCACCCTCGCCGTTGATCCCGGCGGGCTCGACACTCGTCTTCGTGGTGGACCTGCTCTCCGTCGCAGTCTGAGGCCTTCTGCTACCCGGCCTCTCGGCCCGGAACCAAGGCTGGGAACCACTTGCCGGCTGACGCCCTCCGCACGGATCGGCTACGGGACGCCGCTGACCTCCACGTTCCGCATCGTCAGACGGGAGCCGGTGCTGTGCGTGCGGATGCTGCTCGGTGCTCTCAGCTTTCCGTTGACCGGCGCCGTCGCAACGACAGAGCAGAGCACGCACCACGGATGCGCGTAGAGGTAGCGCTTACGGATGCGTTCCCATCGGACGCCGTGTCCCTTGGTTGTGGTCGTCCCTCGCTGTTGCTCGGCTTCCCTCGCATGTGGCGGGCAGCGTCCGGCTGTGGTCGGTTCGGGGCAGCCGGGCACGGGGAATGACGTCGCGGCGTGGGAGGGTGCGCCGCCCCGTGAGGAGCAGTACGAGGACCTCCGACATGAAGAGGCGTTCGCCTTGCGACAGTCAGAGCTCGGGGGGCGGTGTGGGCTCTGTCCGCCAGGTCTGTGTCTCCGGGTCCCAGGACAGCGTTCTCCCGCAGATCCCATCGGCGGTCAAGTCCAGGTCGATGAGGGCGAGTTTGGCTTCGTCGGTGAGCTCGCCGTCAGGCAGCACGATCACGGTGGCGGCTTGGTCGACCGTGATCGTCAGAGTGCTGGACCGGTCCCGTCGGCGAAGCCACATGCGTCTGAGGACACTCGCGCTCGACTCGCCCAGCAGCTCGCCGAGCTTGGACAGATAGGCGCCGCCCAGTTGGCCCAGGGCGTACAACGCGGCAGCGCCCTCGCCGTCCCCGCCGCCTACCGCGGCGACGTCAACGACCCGCTGTTTCTGCGCCGTTGGCTGTCCGAACGGCGCCGCAACGTCACCCGGCTCACCACGGGGCAGATCAACGCTCTGGAAGCACTCGACATGCGCTGGTGCTGACGAGCAGACCCGCCGAGCGCCGGTATGCAGTCCAAGCTGCCGTGTGACCAGTCCGTGGTCCAGCAGCGGATCACCGCACCCCAGCAGCTGCGCCGTGCCGCTCGCCCTCTTGGGCGGTCACAGCGTGAGGGCCTGTACGGCCGGTTGCACACCGGTGAGCCGCTTGTGCTGCTCCTCGTTGAGCCGGCCGAACTCCCGCCGTTGGCGGGCAAGCCAGCGCGTGCGGTGGCAGGAGGCCGTATCAGCCAGTGTCATCTTCGCCGAACCTCCTTCATGTTTCGTCGCCTTGTGGTTCAGGGGCCCGTGGTCGGGTGGGGCATGTGGCGGCTTCGGTGCGCGGGGCCGGGGCTGGCTGGGACGTGCTGCCGGTCAGGCTGTGCTCGCGGTGTGCTGGGTGGCCTGGGCGGCGACTTCGATGCGGGAGGTGAGGTCGAGTTTGGAGAGGATGTTGGAGACGTGGGTCTGTACGGTGCTGCGGGAGATGAACAGCTGGCTGGCGATGTGGGGGTTGGACAGGCCTTCGGCGACCAGGGCGGCGACTTTCAGTTCGGTGGTGGTGAGGCTGTCCCAGCCGTGGCTGGGGCGTCGGCGTGGGCCGCGGACGCCGCGCCGGTAGCCGAGGGTGCGCAGGGCGGCGTCGACCCGGGCAAGGTCCCAGGCGGCGTCCAGGCTCTGATAGCCGGCGGCGGCGAGGTCGAGTTCGTGGCGGGCGTCGGCCCGGTGGTCGCGCCGGGCCAGGAGAGCGGCGGTGTCCTCGTGGCAGCGTGCTTCCTGCCAGGGCCGGTGGAGGGCGCGGCACTGGTCGGCGGCCGCGAGGAGCGCGTCGGTGCGGTCTTCGAGGATTCCTTGGCAGTTGAGCACGCAGGGCTCGAGTACGCCTGGCTCGGCGTGCTGGGCCTGTTCCAGCACGAGTGCGTAGATGTCGTGGGCACGGTTGTGGTCACCGGCTTCCAGCGCCAGGCGGACGGTTTCGGGCGCCAGTACGGCCAGCCACAGCGCCGAGGTGTCCGTGCAGTCGTGATAGCACAAGTGTTCGAACAATTCCAGGGCTTGGGCGGGGTGGCCGCAGTACTGCTCGTGCCGGGCATGGGCCCAGCGGGGAAAGGAGCCGGTGAAGGCGTCGGCGGGGATGTAGGGGGAGTGGACGGGGGAGCGGGCGAGGTAGGCCTGGGCGGCGGGCAGGTCACCGCGGTGCAGGGCGATCAGCGCCCCCAGCCCGCACAGCGCCCTGCGTGCGTCGGCGTACTCGGGAAGTTCCAGCCCGGCTTCGATCTCGGCCTTGGCGTCGTCCCACCATCCGCCGACGAACTGCGCGTAGGCGGTGTACAGATGCCGCCACAGCATGTCCCCTGCGGGCTCGGAGCCGCCCGCTTGGGTGGCAGGCTGGCGCAGGAGCGCCACCGTTTCGGTGAACCGGCCCAGGTCCATCAGCGCGCTGGCGCGGAAGGTGTCGCCACCGCGCTGTCGTTGTGGAGCCTGCTCGAGCAGCGCCCAGGCTTTGCTCGGCTGCTTGGTGGACAGTTCCACCAGGGCGAGCGTGGCCAGGGCGCGTGAGAGCGCGGTGGTCTCGCCCAGGTCCTTCGCCGATGCGCGCACCGCTTGCGCCATCCGCTTGGCCCGCTGGTATTCGCCAAGGTCGCATAGATGTATCGCGCAGTACGCCAGGAACTGCAGGCGCTGTGCGGGACTGGTGTCGGGATGATCGGCGGCTTGCTCGGCCAGGTGCAGCCCGGCCTGCTCGGCGTGCAGGATGCCGACGCTGTCGTCGGCGGCAGCGCGGTGCACCAGGGTCCAGCGCAGCCGGGTACGCAGCTGCGGATCCCGGCTGTGGGCCAGGGCCGCCGTGGCGACCTGCAGGCATTCATCGGCCCGGCCTTGGCTCAGCAGGGCATCGGCCCAGACCACGTGCAGTCGTTGCACCCGCGCATCGGCAGGGTCGGCTGCCTGCAGGGCCCGCTGGAGCAGGTCGACGGCGGTCTCGCAGTCCCTGGCCACCAGGTGGTCGGCCGCGCCGGCCAGCCAGTCCAGCCCGGCCTGACCCAGCGCGGCGCCTGAGCACCGCAGCTGGTCGGCCACGCGCTCGACCGGCTGTCCGGCGGCGGCCAGGGCCAGACCCAGCCGCTGGTGCATCGCCTGCCGGGCCGACACACTCAGCGTGTGCACCAGCGCCTGCCGGACCAGGTCGTGCTGGAAGGCGAGCTGTTCCCCCGCCTCGATCAACACCCCGGCACGCTGGGCCACCTCCAGGCGCGAGTACACCTGCTGCGGTGGACAGTCGGCGGCGGCAGCCAGGTCACTGGCGGAAAAACGGCTGCCCAGCAACGCCGCGACCCGTAGCACCTCGGTCACCTTGGCGGGCAGGAACCCCAGCCGCTGGGCGATGGCCGCATGCACGGAGCCAGGCCCGGACTCCTGAGTTGTCTCCGCCATGTCTTTGGAAACCGACAGGGACTTGGTGGCCTGCAAGGCAGCAACCAGGGCGGCGATGTAGAAGGGGTTGCCAGCGGCGTCGGCGGCAAGGCGCCGCAGCCTGGGCCCGGCGGGAGCGCCGGTGAGCTGCTCCAGCAGCTCAGCCACGTCGCTCTGCGGCAACGGCCGCAGAGCAACCGTCGTCGCGCCGCGCTCCGCCAGCCGCGCGGCCAGCTGGTCCAGCTGCGGGGTGCTCTCCCCGGAACGGGCCGCCAGCAGTACCAGCAGCGGCAGCTGCCCGGCCAGGCGGACCAGGCGCTGCAGGCACATCAGGCTGTGCGTGTCCGCCCACTGCGCATCATCGAGCACCAGCGCGACCGGGCCCTGCTCGCACAGGTCTTCCACCAGCGCGACCACCTGCTGGACCAGCCCGATGTCGCAACCGGATGCCGACGGCTGCGCTGCGCTGCCCGGCTCGGCCTGGATCTGCGCCGCCACCGCCGCGCGCCGGCGGTCCGGGCAACGCCGGTTCAGCTCCAGACAGTCCCCGATCGCGCTGAACGGCCAGTGCGTCTCCAGCACATCCGCGGAGCCGCGGCACACCTGCAGGCCCAGGGCCGCCAGGGACTGGACCACGGTGTGCAGCAGCGTCGTCTTCCCGATACCGACTTCCCCCGTGACCAGCGCGACCTGACCCTGCCCGGCCACGGCCCGGTGTGCGGCCCGGACCACCGCGTCCATCTCGTCCTGGCGGCCCACAGGCGCCGATGCGGCCCCCTCGCCCGCGGCACTCTTCTCCATGCCGGAAGTATCCCATTCCTGGGCAGAATCACGAGGTGTTGCAGGCGTGCCTGGGCGCTGCGCAGGGCACCGCCGTTCCGGCATGGTGGTGGCTGCCGACTCTCGGGCTGCGGCAGCGTCGTGGTGGGCGCGCTGACAGCCCGGCCGTCCAGGCATTCGGGCGGTGCGCCTGCCCACGCGGTGCCCACCGCAGTAGGGCCGAAGCCGGGGCCTGACGGCGTCGGTGGTGCCTGGCCGGCAGCAGGCTCGCGAGCTGGCCCCGGCTGCCGCTGCCGCCGACGATGCCGTGCGCCACCGGCGCGGAGCGGTGTGGACAACACCGCGATAGGGGTCGACGTGCGCCTGCCCACCGACTTCGCTGGCCCCTGCCCTCGAGCGGCCCGGCCCGGCCCGGCCCGGCCCGGCCCGCCAAGGCCTCCGCCCGTCGGGGCCGAGCGCACCACGCCGGCTCGCGCGGCGCAGTGCGCTCGGGTGTGGGCCGCGATCGCGCTGCGAGGGCCGACACCGCTGCCACGCGTTTACCGCGGCAGTGCTCAGCGCACGGTGGCGCACGCAGTCGCCGAACTCACGCGGCCGCAGCTGGGGTGGGCCGTGCCGCCGCACCGCGTCGCGTCCGCAGCGCTGGTGGTGTCCCTGGAGGCGACGTGAAACCGGTAACTACCTTGACCGCGCGGGGGAGGAAAACGCCAGCCTGCTGCCACGCTGCCTCCTATGCAGCGCAGCCGACACCACCACGCCGCCGCCAGGTGCCGGTAGGTCGGCAGGCCTGCGGCTGGATCGGCCGTAATCGTCCAGGCGGCAATCCCAGCGTTTCACCCGGACGGCCACCGGGCCGTTTCCCGGCCCACTGCGGCAGCACTGCCAAGGTGGGCTCCGTGTCCGGCTGGAACCAATCGAGGAGGTCCCATGCACGCAGCCAGGCGGCGGCTCACCGCAGCCGCCGCGGCCGTGACAGTGGCGCTGTCCGGGGCCTCATGCAGTCAGGGAGGGGCTGGCGCCCGCAATGCCGCGGGCATCGTGCGCGCATCCTGGGGCGATCCGCAGAACCCGCTGGAGCCGGCGAACACCAACGAGGTGCAGGGCGGCAAGGTCATGGGCATGATCTTCCGCGGGCTCAAGCGCTACGACCCCAAGACCGGCCGGGCCAGGAACATGGTGGCCGAGTCGATCATCTCGGGTGACCAGCAGAACTTCACCATCACGCTCAAGCCTGGCTGGACTTTCAGCGACGGCACCCCGGTGACCGCCAAGTCGTTCGTGGACGCCTGGAACTACGCGGCGCTGGTCACCAACAAACAAATCAACGCGCCGTTCTTCGGCTACATCGAGGGCTATGAGCAGGTCCACCCGGAGGCGCCGGACGCCGCCCCCTCGGCCACGACCATGTCCGGGCTGAAGATCGTGGACGAGCGCACCTTTACCGTCCGGTTGACACAGAAGTTCTCTACCTGGCCGCAGACGCTCGGCTACACCGCGTTCGTGCCGCTGCCGGAGGTGTTCTTCACCGACCACGACACCTGGCTGCGCAAGCCGGTCGGAAACGGCCCGTACACGGTGGACTCCTACACCAAGGGCACGGGCATGAAGCTCAGCAGGTCCAAGAACTACCACGGCCCGGACCGTGCCAGGAACGGCGGGGTGGAGCTGAAGGTCTACACCGACAGCAACACCGCCTACACCGATCTGCAGGCGGGCAACCTCGACGTCAGCGATGACATCCCGGCTTTCCAGCTACCCAACGTCGCCAAAGACCTCGGGCAGCGCTACATCAACCAGCCGGTAGGGGTCACCCACGCCCTTTCCTTCCCCATGTACCGGCATCAGTTCGGTTCGGACACCGCGCTGAAGCTGCGCCAGGGACTCTCGATGGCGATCGACCGCGCCCAGATCACCAAGACGATCTACCACGGCACCTACGTCCCGGCCACCGACTGGACCTCGCCGGTACTTCAACGGACGGGTGGCTACAGGCCTGGGCTGTGCGGGCAGCTCTGCACGTACAACCCGCAACGGGCCAGGCAGCTCATCGAAGCCGCGGGCGGGCTGCCGGGTGGCAAGGTGACCCTCACCGCCAACGTCGATACCGGCTCGCACCGGCTGTGGATGGAGGCGGTGTGCAACGACATCAACAACGTGCTGGGCAAGGACGACGCCTGCACCGTGCACCCGGAGGCCACCTTCGCCGGGTTTCGCGAGCAGGTCGTTGCCGGCCAGATGACCGGCCCGTTCTGGTCCGGCTGGCAGATGGACTATCCGCTGATCCAGGACTTCCTGCAGCCGCTCTACTACACCAAGGCCTCGGGCAACGACTCCGGCTACAGCAGCAAGGCGTTCGACAAGCTGGTGGACCAGGCCAACGCAGAGGACGACACGGCCGCGGCGGTGCGCACGTTCCAGCAGGCCGAGCAGGTACTTGCCGAGGACTTCCCGGTCATCCCGCTGTGGTATCAAAACGGCACCGCAGGTTACTCCAGCAAAGTGTCCGACGTCGCGCTCGACGCGTTCGACATCCCGGTGTTCACCGACATCAAGGTGTCGGGATGACAACGCGGCGGTAGCCGCAGACGCCGCCTGCCTCGGCACCGCGTCGCAATCCCTGGCCGACGTCCGCGCCAGCTTCGCCCTCAGACGGCAAGGCGGCCGGGCCGGGCCCGCACGCACTCCGCCCCCACCTCGGGCTGGTCGCCGCGCCTTGAGCCTCGACCGGGCACACCGGGTGTCGGCGACGCCGTCGGTAGCCGCCCCGGTCCCACGGGTGCGGCGGTCCGGTGACCGTGTCCTGGAATGCCTTCTGCGGCTGTCCGGGCATCTGTTCGGCGACGCTTTGAAGACAGGCCCGCCCCCCTGGAGCGCGCCGTCACCAGGCCTGCGGGCCCGGCAGGCCATCGGGTGCGGATGGCGGTGACGGCTGCGCCATGACGGTGTCTGGGTGAGACAGGCCCCGCGCGCTACTGGGCGGTTTCTGGGTGAGGTGACCGATGTCTTGCCCCTGGGTGGCGGGTGATCGTGATGGCGGATCAACGCCGCGGCAGGCGAACCGCCACCTCTGTGGTGGGCCGCCCGGCAGTACCGCCCCCGCATCCGGGGTCACCAGCCGATCACCAGCCAAGGAATTGCCATGTCCCGTTGGACCGTCATCATCCCCACCTTCCGCTCGTTCACCCGGGGCCTCGTCGCCGGTGTGGGCGGGGCCGTGCTCGTCATTCCGGTGATCGGCGCGACTGCGGCCGCTGCCGCACCGGCATCGGTGCACACCGCCACTGCGGTCAAGGTCGCAGCGCCTGCCGTCGCGGCCGCCAGGCCGATCGCCGCGGCAGCCCCTGCCGGCCAGGCGAGTACTTCCCGGGACGCCGCGCCTGGCCGGGCCGACCGCTTCGTACGCCCGACCAGCCTCACCACCCAGAACACCGCTGCGGTGACGGACGTGTCGCCGTACACCAACAACCTCGACGGCTGGATCAAGCAGTCGCTGGACATCATGGCCAAGGACGGCATCCCGGGCACCTATGACGGCATCTACCGCAACGTCATGCGCGAGTCGTCGGGCAACCCCCTCGCCATCAACAACTGGGACTCCAACGCGGTGGCCGGAACGCCCTCCGAGGGACTCCTCCAGGTGATCCAGCCCACGTTCGCCGCCTTCCACGTCTCCGGTACGTCCATAGACCTCTACGACCCGGTCGCCAACATCACCGCCGCGTGCAACTACGCCGCCAAGACCTACGGGTCGATAGACAACGTCCACGGGGCCTACTGACCGACGTTCTCCGTTGCCACCAGACCCGGCGCGCCGGGTCTCCGCGTCGTCGGCGTAGTGAGCCCGTTGCAGCAGGCCGAGCAGGTGCTTGCCGGGCACTTCCCAGTCATTCCGCCGGGGTACCCAAACGGCACCGCGGGCTACTGCAGCGAAGTGTCCGGCGTCGCGCTCGACGCGTTCGACATCCCGGTGTTCACCGACATCCAGGTGTCGGGACGACCCTGCGGCGGTAGCCGCAGACGCCGCCGGCCCCGGCACCGTCTCGCACCTCCTGGCCGACGGCGGCGCAGGCTTCGCCCTCAGACAGTCAGGCGGCCGGGTATGCGCCGGGCTTGCCCCCGCCCCGGCCTGGTGGCCACGCCTTCAGCCCCGACCGGACACACCGGGTGTCGGTGACGCTGTCGGTAGTCGCCCCAGCCCCGCGGCGATCCGGTGACCCTGTCCTGGAATGCCTTCAGCGGCTGTCCAGGCATCTGCCCGGCGGCGCCCTGAAGACAGGCTCGCGCCCCGGGACGGGCCGTCACCAGGCCTGCGGGCCCGGCAGTCGATCGGCGTGTGCGTGTGCGGGGAGTGGATGGTGGTGACGGCGCCGCCACGACGGTGCCCGGGCGGCCCCACCGCGAATGCTACTGGCCGGTTTCTGGGTGAGGTGACCGATGTCTTGCCCCTCGGCGACGGGTGATCGTGATGACGGATCAAAGCCGCGGCAGGCGAACCGCCACCCCTGTACCAGGCTGCCCGGCAGCACCGCCCCCGCATCCGGGGTCACCATCCAGTCACCAGCCAAGGAGATGCCATGTCCCAGTGGACCGTCACCATCCCCACCTTCCGCATGATCGGCGCCGAGCCGGTGCACGGCACCCAGACCTGGATCGTGTCTGCCGACCTCCCGCAGCAGGCCCGCGATCTGGCCCTGGCGGCCGCCGCCACCGACGACGCCATGCGCCACCGGCGTGGAGCGGCGCTGGACACCACAGCCATCGACGTGGCCCCCCGGGAACGGGACGGCTCCCCGACCGCGTGCCTCTGACCGGGGGTGGTACACAGGAGAAGGTTTTCCCAGTCCAGCGGCAGACCTGAAACGGTTCACCCCTTTCCGACCCGCGCCCCAGACCGACAGCAGAGGCGAGCTGCCATGGACTGCTTCGACCAGATCACCGGCACATCGCGGTAGCGACGCCGCCATGCCTCTTTGAAGGGCCGGCGCGGCCCGCACACTCCGAGATCGGGCGACCCACCCCGGACACCGTCGTCATCCCGTGGTTCATACCGGGACGAAGGCGCTGGAGCGGGGGAATCACTCGATCGTCGACAGGCGGAATGCCCGACTGGCAGTTCCGGTATTTCCTGTATTCCTCAGTGATTGGGTTCGATACGTTGAATCGCCACGCGGAACGAGAGCTTCCTCCCTTCATCGGGCGGAGCGCCGAACTGGGCGCGCTGCAGGAGTTGTTGTCGGCGGCCGTCGGCGGCCACGCCTCGGTCGTCCTTCTCACCGGTGAGGCCGGCATCGGGAAGACCTCGCTGCTCGATGAGGTGGTGGCCGCGGCTGCAGGGCGCGGTATCACCGTGGGACGCGCCCGTGGTGCTGCGCTGGAGCGCGAGTTCGCCTTCGGTGTCGCCCGCCAGCTTTTCGGGGGACTGCTCGCGGAGACCGGCGACCCGCCGCGCGACGGCAGCTTCGACGCGCTGCCCGGCGCCCAGGCGAGCCTTGCGACCCATCACGCGCTGTACCGGCTGATGGGCTCGCTCGCCGGCCAAACCCCGCTGCTCCTGGCCGTCGATGATGCCCACCTCGCTGACGCCCCCTCCTTGCGCTTCCTGGCGTACGCGGTGCAGCGCTTCGCGGCGCTGCCCGTCCTGCTGGTCCTGTGCACGACGGAGGGCGAGCAGCCGCACGCCGAGGAACCGCTGCAGGACCTGGCCGCGGCGGCGCGGCCGATCCCGCTGGCGGCTCTGGAGCCCGACGAGGTCGCGCACTTGGTGCGGTGGGCGGTGGGCGACAGTGCCGATGAGGATCTCGTCCTGGCGTGCTGCGAGGTGACCGGGGGGAATCCGTTCCTGCTGGCCGAGCTGCTACGCACGCTGGAGCAGCGAGGCGGCCACCGGGCCGAGATCACCGCGCAGCATGTGCGCGGGCTGGGCTCGCCCGTGGTGGCGGAGCGCCTGCGGTCGCGGTTCAGGACATGCCCCGATGCCGCCACGCTGGCCCACGCCGTCGCCGTTCTCGGCGACCGGGCGGAATTCGGCCTCGCTTCGGAACTGGCCGGGCTCGACCTGGCCGCCGCGGCGCACGCCCTGGACACCCTGGTCGAGATGAAGGTGCTGCAGAACACCTACCCGCTGGCCTTCATCCACTCCTTCGTCCGCAACGCCGTACTGGAAGGCGCCCCCGCCGGCGCCCGGATCGCCGCGCACGCCAGGGCCGCGCAGCTGCTGCGCGGGGCCCAGGCGCCAGCCGAGCAGATCGCCGCCCACCTGCTGCATACGGGCAGCGTGGTACTGCCCTGGGCGGCCGACGTACTGTGCCGGGCCGCGCAGCTGGCCGAGGCGCGGGGCGCGCCCGACGCAGCCGCGACGTATCTGCAGCACGCCCTGCATCAGCCTCTGACGGCACAGCAGCACGCCGCTGTGCTGTGCGAGCTGGGCAGCGCGGAGCTCGCCTTCAACCCCACCACGGGCATCGCCCGGCTGCGATCAGCGCTGGACGGGGCGGCCGACGCGCACGAGGCCGCGCGGGTGGCGATCAGCCTCGTCCCCGCGCTGTGCATGGTCTCCGCGCACGAGGAGGCCGTTGACGTGGCCGACGCCGTGCTCGCCGGACTCGACCCGGACGACCGTGACCTCACCTGGGCGCTGGGCTCGATGGCGATGGCGTCGCAGTTCCTGCGGATGGAGACGGTGGCCGACGCCCATGCGCGGATCGAGCGGCTGGCGACGGAGGTGCCCGACCGACCCGACCTGCAGAGGTCCCGGCTGGCGTTCCTGGCCGCGATCAAGGGCTGGCACGGCGAGTCGCGCGAGGAAGTCGTGCGGTTCACGCGCCAGGCGCTGGCCAGAGCGGATGGGCTCTTCTTCCGCCCGCCCGGCTACTACTCGCTGTACGCACTGGCCCGCACCGACGATTCTGGGGCCATCGAGGAGTGCTACGCGGTGGGCGACCGCATCGCCCGGGAGTGCGGCTCGCCGCGGGCCGGCGCCGTCATGGCGGTGGCCCACGGGCTGCAGTCGTTCGCCTCCGGGGACCTGGCGGAAGCCGCCACTCGTTTCTCGGCCGCCCTGCGGACCTTCGAGGATTGCGGCACTGTCCTTGAGACCGACACCGACGCGATGCCGTGCATCGCCTGGCTCGTCGACGTCCTCGTGGCGGCCGGGCGGGTGGATGAGGCAGGGGAGTTGCTGTCCCGGTGCGGCCTGCTGACGAGCAGGCTCCCCGAACTCCTCCACCACAACTTCGTCCTGTGCGCCAGGGGCGGACTGCGGATCGCGCAGGGCGATCTGCACGGCGCCATCGAGGACTTGGAGGAGTGCGGCCGCCGAGCCGAGGTGTGGCAGCTGCGTAACCCTGCCGCGCTCCCCTGGAGGTCGCGGGCCGCCGCGGCCTACACCGCACTCGGCCGCCACGAGCGCGCCCGGGAGCTGGCCGAGGCCGAGCTGCACGACGCCCGGCGATGGGGGACACCCCGCGCCATCGGCGTCGCCCTGCACACACTGGGCACGGCGGTCGGCGGCGACGAGGGGGCCGAACTGCTCACCGAGGCCGTGACGGCTCTGGAAACCTCGCCCTCCCGGCTCGCCCTGGCCGCAGCCCTGCTGGACTCCGGCGCTCTCGCCCAGGCACAAGGCCGCCCGGAGGCCGCCCGCACCGCGCTGCGCCGGTCGGCCGACCTGGCCCGTGAGCGCGGGGCCGAGCCGGTCGCGGCCCAGGCAGAGGAGTACCTGGCCCAACTCGCCCCGGACCCACGCGAGATACGCGGACCGGCCCCGCACGGCCTCACCCGGCAGGAGCACCGGGTGGCCCTGATGGCCAAGCACGGCCTGACGAACCGGCAGATAGCCGAGCAACTGTGCGTCACACTGCGGGCCGTGGAGTTCCACCTGTCCGGCGCCTACCGCAAGCTCGGAGTCAAGCGCGACGGCCTGGCCGCCATGCTGCTGCCAGACAGCCACAGCCACAGCCGCCCCAGCCTCAGCGCGCTCAGCGCCGCCTGACGCGGGGCCCGCGAGCGCGCGGGCCCCCGGGGCGGGCGTGTAAGTAGCCCTGGATTCGGTGGGATTGGCGTTTGCGGCGGCGGAGGAAGCCCGGGTCTCGTGGGCGAGGTCGTCTGCTGAGCGGGCGCGTGCGGCGTGGACGGTGCGTTTGCTGTCGGCGTTGAGGAGCTCGCCGGGGTTGTATCCGGGCATCAGGTGCAGCTCGATCCGCTCGGTGTGGTCGGCGAGCCAGGCTAGGACGGCGTTGCTACGGTGGACCGGATGCCCCTCGGCGATCACGTGGACCTTCCGTCGGGTCTGCCGGGCGAGCCGGTCGAGGAAGACGGTGAACACCTTCGCCGTCACCTTGTCCGGCTGCCGACGGTAGGAGCGGCGGGCCGGGCGCTGCGGCGTGAAGCCGTGCCGGCGCAGCCACGTGCCCACCCCCTGCCCGGTCATGGTGACACCGACATCCGGATCAGCTCAGCGACTGTTGCCCGACGCTTACGGTGAGCACGAGGACGACGTTCACCGTGGGGACGTAGAGGCGGCCTTCGTTCACTCGGTGAGGTGACGTGTCGTCATCACGGTGTCGGCTCCGTGTGCTTGCTGTCGCGGGTTGTTCACGCGGGCGTGAGGAGCCGGCCGCCGGTGACCAAGACGACGGCGCCCCACGGATCGGTGGAGGCCCATGAGGCGTGCTGCTCCTGGGCGACGCGGGCGGCCTCCCCCAGGACGTCGAGGGCCTCGGCCAGCTCGGTGGCCCGGGGCTGGAACGGTCCGGCGTCCGGGGTGAGTCGGTAGGCGTAGATCATGCCGTGGCGGCTCCAGAACGCGGCGCGTGCTCTCGCGCGGCGGAGCCAGCCGCGGACGGTCGTCGCTGGCCGGTGCCGCCGCTCGGCGATGCGGCGGTGGCCGTGCCCGGCGACGTGGTCCAGGAGAGCGGCGGCGATGGTGTGCACGCTGTCCGCGCGCCTGAGCAGGCAGTACGGCGGCAGCAGCACGTGTGTGGTGCGGCAGGAGGGGCAGCGGGCCCGCCTCGGCCGCAGCCGCCGGAGGCCGCCTTCGGGCAGCCGGATCGCGCGCTCCCGGGCGTAGCCCCACGGGCGCAGGGGCGCGTCGCAGGCCGGGCAAGGCGGCAGTGCACTCGTCTCGGACTCCGCCACGACGATCACGAACAGGTGCCTCCCGCATCCCACCAGCGTCACCACGACCACGCCGCCCGCGCCAGGGGCAACTCGTGTTGCTGGCTCCCCATGCGGTCGATCATCCAGTCCGGACTGGTACCCACCTCACCCGAACGAAGACCGGCGACACGACGTCGACGACGAACAGCACGACCGACAAGGGCGGTCTGGGGAAGGCGGGTTGATGTGCACGGTGTCGTCGCGCACGAACGTCAACATGACGCACTCTGGCCGTGGCCACCATGAACGTCGCCAACCTCCGAGCACGTACTCATGCTGAGCGTCGCCCAACAAGCGACCAGCGACCGGGTCCACATCGGGCCGCCGGTCAGCAGCTGCCCGGCCGTGTAGTCGGCCATCGCCTGGAACAGCACCGCACGGTCCTCGCCACCGGTCAACTCACCGGGCCGGAGCGGGACTTGACCGGCGCTGCCGGAGATTCCCCGCCCGCGGCCTTGAACGTGCGCCACCAAGTGCCCACGGACCTCTCCGACACCCCGAACACCTCGGCCGCCTGCCGGTACGTCCGCACCTGCCCCGACTCCAGCACGGCCACCACCCGCAGCCGCACCACCTCCTGCGCGGCAGGCCCCAGGCGCCGCGCACCCCCAACCTCGATCACACACCCTCAACGAGCAGAGCAACCAGACAGTTCCGGTCCAGTAACTGTCCCCGACAGAGCCCATGGACGCCTCAACTCCGGCTCCTATCAGACGAGTTGTGAGCCTGACCGATGTGTGTTGGGCAGGTCCTCTCATGAGTCCCATCTGACCCACTGTCAGCATCCGTCGCATCTCCGGGGAACCTCAGTCTGTCCTGCCCCGGTACCCAAGGGACGAACCAGTGGCGCAACTGTCCGTGCCGCCTGATATCGGCCCTGGCCTGATCGTTCCCGCACCGGGAGACCGCACGAGGCGGGCAGGGGCGGGAGGCGGACCGCCGAGGAACCCGGTGGATCTCTCCCGGCCCCTGGAACGGCCCGCCCACTGCGGGCGGTACCGAAGGGCGACGGCGGGCGGGCCTCTCAATTCCCTGTGGTGCGCACCGTAGGGACACACGAACCGGGGCCAGGCAGGCTTCAAGCATGAGTCGACAAAGCGACTCTGATCCACCGCCTACGAGCACGGAAGCAGCACCCCTGCACTAGGCAATCCACACCACAGACATAGGGAGAACACCATGCAGCACACCAACATCATCACCGACCGCGCCGTCTTCCTGGGCGTTGACGAGCTGGAGACGCTGGACGCACCGGACGCGTCGGACGGATCGTTCGAGTCGGCCGCACCGGCCGCACCGGCCGCACCGGCCGCGCCGTCGTGGACCTGGAACGGGGTCGCGCAGGACACGGTGACGGCCTCTGAAGGTGTCGGCAACGTCCTCAGTGGTGGCCAGACGTTCCAGCAGGGGGTGAACGCGGGCAACCAGCTGCAGGAGGCTCAGGGTGCCGCAACCGCCGCCAAGGGCTTCGGGCAGCTCGGGCAGGTGGCCGCCGACATCTGGAACCAGCTCCCCGGCACCGGCAGCTGACGGCCGGCTGGCCGGGGCGGGTGGGGCGCTCTCTGTGTCCTGCCCGCCCCGGCGCCGCCAGCCGTCACCGGCGGCACCGCAGCCATCAGCACAGACGCCCGGTGCCCCTACCCGCAGGTTCTGCCCCCGTAGCACGGGGACCTGTTTCGGGCCCGGCACCACGCAATCCACATCACAGAAATTAGGGAGAACACCATGCAGCACACCAACACCAACACCATCACCGACCGTGCCGTGCTCCTGGGCGTTGACGAACTGGAGACGCTGGACGCACCCATCATTGACCCCAACCCGGCCTTCTGCCCCTCCTGGTTCAGCCCCTCCTGGTTCAGCCCTGAGCGTGGGCCAGTCACTGAGAAGTTCCCTACGGTCGGCGACCCGTTCTGCCAGCCGGGCAACTTCGACCACCTCTTCAACAAGCTCGACTTCCACGACCACCTCACCAAGGTGGCCTTCTGAACCGCCTGACTCATCGCCGGGCCGGTCGGGCACAGCGTCCCGTTGTTTCGGACTGTGCCCGCCCGGCCCGGCCTGTCGTGCTCGCCCTGCTGCCTCTTCCGTTAAGGACTGCCATGCCCGCGACTGCCTCCTCCCGCCCTCTTACTCCCACCCCCGCCTCCGCCTCCGCTGTTCCTGCGCCCGCGCCCGCGTGCCCTCCCCCCGCAGCCCCCGCCGCACCTGCACCCGGGCAGTCGGCTATCCCGGACCGGGTCGAGCGTGTGCTGGCGATGCCTGCGCGGCGTGAGGGCATGGAGATTGCACAGAAGGACGGGTACGACCATGCGGTGGTGAGTCTGCCCGGGGGCCGCTATTTGCGGCTGGGGCGGGATGCCGCGCTGCTGCTGGCAGATCTCGACGGCACACGGTGCCGTGAGGAGGTCCTGGCCCAGTGGTCCACCGAGGTGGGCGAGGACAGCGCGGTGCGGCTGCTGGAGAAGTTGTGCGCGCTCGGGCTGCTTGAGGACCCTGACGGTCCGCCTCCCGTGCGCGAGCGTGCCTTTGTCTACCGCAAGCCTTTGTCGTTCCAGTTCACGCTGGTGCGCCCGCGGCGCCTGACGGGGGTCCTGCGGGTGCTCGGCGGTGTGCTGGCCCGGCGCCCGTTCCCCCAGTTGTATCTGGCGCTGCTGGCCGCCGGGGCGGTGGCGGTGGCCGTCGGCCACCGCGGCCTGGCCCACGCGGTCAGCACGCCGGTCTCGCTGGGCACCGTGTTCCAGGTCTGGGCGGTCATGCTCGTGGTCGGTGCGGTGCACGAGTTGGGGCATGCCACGGCGCTGACCCGTTTCGGCGGCCGGCCCCGGCGGATCGGCGTCATGCTGTTCTACCTGGTCCCTGCCTTCTTCTGTGATGTCTCGGCGGGGTGGAAACTGGCTGATCGCGGGCAGCGGATACGCGTGGCACTGTCCGGTGTCGTGGTGAACGCCGGCGTGGCGGCCGGCGCGGCGATTGCCGCGGCGCTCAGCGCGGGGGAGACGGCCGCGTTCTGGTGGCTGCTGACCTGTTACAACGTGATCAGCACGGTGTTCAACCTGCTGCCGTTCGTCAAGCTCGACGGGTACCTGGCCCTGATGGGCCGGGTGGACGTGCCGTTCCTGCGCGACAAGGCGATCGGCGATGCGCGCGGGTGGCTGGGCCGGGTCCTGTACGGGCACCCGCGCGACGAAAAGAGACTGGACCGGCCGTGGACAGTGCCGTTCGGGCTGGCCGCGATGGCCTTCCCCGTGGCCTGGATGGGGTTCCTGCTCACCCGGATCCTGATCGTGCCCTCGATCCTGTCGTGGGGGATCGCCGGGGCGGTGCTGTGGCTGCTGCTCGTGACGGTGACAGCCGGCCGCCTGCTCTACGGCACCGCCCGTATCGCGTTCCCGCGCCGCGGCCAGAGCCGGCGCGCGAGCCGGGGCCGCAGGCTGCTGGGGCTGGGCGTGGTGGCCGCGGCCGTGGGCACGCTGCTGTGCGCGGTGCCGGTCGACGGCACCGCCACGGCGGGATACGTGCTCCTCGACGGCCGGCCCGTGCTGGCGATGCCCACCGCCGGCGGCGCGGTCCACGCCATCCACCCCGGCGAGACGGTGCAGCTGCGCTCGCTGGGAATGATAGCCAGGCCGGTGGTGGCCACCGCCGTGGTCGACAGCCCGCCCAGCACACCGGTGCAGGTGCCCTCGGCCGCCTACAGCGCCGTCAAGAGCGGCTCCGGGCACACCGAAGCCGTGCTCTACCGGCTGCGCGAGGTCCACGGTCACCCCTTGCCCAGGGGCGGCAGGGCCACCGTGAACACCGGAACCACCACCCTCGCCAGCCGCCTCGCCGACACCTACCTGCTGCCGCCGCTGCGCCTGCTGACCGGCCTGGGATAAGCCCGCCCGCCCGCGCGGGCCGCCTGGCGGGCCGCGGCGAAGTACAGACGGCCGGGGCGCCGCCGGCGGCCACCGAACGCCAGCACGCCTCAAGGGCTTGGGCCAGTGACAAGTCAGCCGGTGCGCCATCGACCACAACTCGGCCGGCACGTCGGGTGCCAACGCCTGAGGACACGCCCGGCACCTCGCAGGTCGGACAGTCGAACTGCTCGATGGCGGCGGCCGGTTCGGGGAGCTGGGACATGTGGCAGAAGCCACCCAAAGACCTACTGGGGCTGGACCACGCAAGAATGGACCCGTCTACTCGGCCGCACCCAGGCCGAGTTCCGCCAGCGCGCACCCGCCTGGGCCGGGGACGAAGTCCGCCCCTACCTCGCGGCGCACGCCTATCTCCTCGGTTCCTTCAACGAGTTCCACCAGCTCGGCAGCTTCCAACGCCTCACTCTGTCCTGGCGGATCTTCGGACGCGACCGCGTCACCAGCGAGATCTCCCGGGTCCGCACGGTCCTTGGCGCCTGGGGCTACCAGCTGGGCCAGGACGACGACACGCTGCTGCCGTCGGTCGCCTGCCAGCTGTTTCTGCCCAACCACAGCCCACACCTGGACGACATGGACACCGCGCTGTTCGACCGGGTCCGCCGCGAACGGCTGCTGGAGGGTGCCCGGCTGAACACCCTGCACGCTCTGCAACGGGCAGTCGCCGAGCTCGGTTTCTGCGATCCACCACTGCAGAGCACCGGTCGTCACTCGGCGCGGGCCACCGGCGGCGCCAAGATCTGGGAACAGTGGGCCGACCGCCGGCACGACACCTTCACCCTCACCCCGCGCGTCCGTGGCAGCATCCGCTCCACCCTCCTGCGGGTCGGGCGGAGCCGACGCCGCGTCAGGTTGGCTGGCGATGTTAGGTATGTGACCGTTTCTCGATGTGCATCCGTTCGTCGGCGGTTTTGAGTACGTCGTCTGCGGTCATGCCGCAGCGGGCCCATGCGATGCCGAAGCTGGCGCCGACCCGGAGCGCTTGCACGTCGATGCGGATCGGCGAGATGATCGCGTTCCGCATTCGGACGGCGAGGTCCTGGGCGCCGGTACGGCCGAGCCCGTCGGCCAGGACGGCGAACTTGCCACCGCGGAGCCTGGCGACCGTGTTCTCGTCGTGTGTGCCGCTGGTGAGCCGCCTGGCTACCTCGATGAGGACGGCGTCGCCGGTGTGGTCCCCGAAGCGGTCGTTGATCGATTTGAAGCCGTCGAGGTCGCAGATGAGGACGGCGAGGCCTTTGCCGTCCTCGTTGCCGAGTTCTTCGGGTGAGGTCAGGTGTCTGTGTGAGAGGGCGCCGTCTTCCGGGTCTGCGTCAGCAGGATCGTCCGGGTCGCTGCACAGTCGTGCGCTCAGGTGGCTGCGCAGTTCGGTGATGTTGGGCAGGTCCGTGAGTGCGTCGTGGCTGACCTGATGGAGTAGTTGGAGCTCGCGGAGTTTGCGTTCTTCGATGTCTTCGACGTGGGTGAGGAGGAAGCGGGGTCCGTCGGCGGCGTCGGCGACGACGGAGTTGCGCAGGGACACCCAGACGTACGTCCCGTCGCGCCGTCCGAGGCGCAGCTCGGCGCGGCCGCCCTCGGCGGAGGTGCGCAGGAGGGTGTCGATGTCCTCGGGGTGGACGAGGTCGGAGAAGGTGTAGCGGCGCATCGCGGTCGCGGGGCGGCCCAGGAGACGGCACAGGGCGTCGTTGGTGCGCAGGATGCGGCCGTGTTGGTCGCCGCCCATCTCGGCGATGGCCATGCCGGAGGGTGCGTACTCGAAGGCCTGCCGGAAACTCTCCTCGCTGGCCCGCATCGCCTTCTGCTCACGCTCCAGGTGCACCAGGGCGCGCTGCATGTTGGCGCGGAGGCGGGCGTTGCTGATCGCGATGGCGGCCTGGAAGACGTAGGTCTGCAGTGCCTCGCGTTGTTCTGGGCCGGGCCTGCGGCCGTTGCGGGGGCGGTCCACGGAGATCACGCCGAACAATTCGCTGCCGTTGGCGCCGGTGATGTACATGGGGCCGAAGAGCCGGTCCGCAGGATCCCACGCATTCTCTAGATAGCGCGCGGGGCGATCGCTCGTGGGCCATTGCGGGATGTCGTCTGCGTCGCAGGCGGGGGCCGAGGTGTGCGGTATGTAGCACAGTGCGCCCCAGTCCTCCGCTATGGAGAGCCTCTTCTCCCAGGCGTTGCGGGAGCCGACGCGGCCGGTGATGAGGGCTTCGGTTGCGGGGTCGCCGGCGAAGGAGGCGACGACGAGATCGCCGTCAGGACGCACAAGATGGACGCAGGCCAGCTCAAAGCCGAGGCTGTTGACGATGCCGTCGGCGACAGTCTGCAGCGTGTCCGCGAGGCTCCGGGCCGTGTGCAGTTCCTCGAAGGCCTCCTGCAGGCGGTAGGTCTCCATTTCCTCGTGCACGTAGGCAGTGTTCTTGACGAAAGCCGTACGGCCTACCTGGTTGCGGCCCAGACACTGGGGGTCGGGCCGGCCCTGGCGCTTCAGGATGGACTGCATGCCCAAAAAGACGGTGTCCAGGTCGAGGAGCTCCGGCGCATCGGCCATCCCGTCGCTCAGCACGCGCACGAGAGCGCCGGTGAACGCGGTGTAGGAGTCACCCGGTGGGGCCAGCGCGAGAGCGTTCTCCGCGGCGGCCGCGAGGACGTACGTGCCTTCCGCCTCGGCCAGTTCCACCATGCTGGAGCCGGAGGACTGCACGCCCATGGCGCGTGCGCTGAAGCAGCAGTCGAGAATGACAATGCACCGCTGGGCTGCGCTTGCCGACAGCCCCATGCGCACCCAGTCGTAGGGGAACGCTGTGGAGTGGACTGATCGCTTGTCGCTGTCGGGCATGGCCAGATGAAGGCGGCCCTTGAGATCAAGCAGTCCGTGCCCGGCGTAGTACAGCAGCAACGTGTCCGACGCTGCGCGCGCTGTGCGGAAGATGGCCTCGTCAACCTCCCGCATCGAGACAGGGTTGAGCAGCTGGTGGCAGCGGGAGGCGCCAAGGCCCCATACGTCGTCGGAGAAGAGATCGACGAGAGTGGACAGGTTGCGGCCCACGGCCGGCAGGTCTTCCAGGGAATCGAACTTGTCCACGCCAATGAAAAGTGCTTGGGACCTGGAGGCCACAGGAAGCCTGGACATGCTCTACTCCCCGCCGAGCAATTGCTCCACCAACCGCTGCGCCTCGTCCGGCGGTACACCGGTGATCGTCACCTTGCTGCCGTTCTCGAGCTCCACCGTGATGGTCGGCTCTTGGGGCCGCGTGGTGCGCCACGACACGATGGATACCGCTAGTGAGGCGGCACTGAAGCTACCGGTTAATGCAAGCGAGACCAGGTCGAGCACACTTCCCTGCTGGCCGGGCCGCGGCTGTGCCGAGGACGTGAGTTCAATGCGCCCTGCACTGCGCATATTTCGGTCCAAGCGAAGCCAATCGTGGAGGGACCTTGCGTCGTCCTCGACGGTGTCGCCTGCGATCTGGAACGTAACCTGCAAGTCCCCACCCCACTCTGGCAATTCCATCGAGCCGTCAGCATAGGGCTGGACGCTTCGACGCTGCGAGGTGTCCTGCTCGGGTGTGGAGTCCAGTGGCAGGACCCGCAGTTCGCCAGCCTGCGGGCCATCTGGTCGAGCTTGATGCCGGACAAGCAACACCTGCAGAGCATCCACGCACTGGACTCGATCGTCGAAGAACTCACCTTCGTGGCCACTCCGTTGCTGGGAACTGCGGCCATGGCCCTCATCGATGCCCGCTGGGTGACTGCCCTCGGCGCCCTGCTGCTTTTGCCTGCCGCGCTCGGGCTCACCTCCGTCCTGCGAGGCCTGCCCCCAGCCGAAGAGACCACTGCGCCCAGTACCGAGGCCAAGGTTCGACACCGGTCGCTCATCAGGACCAGAAACGGGCAAGGCATCACGGTGCCAGTCATCGCCCTTGGCCTGTGCGGCGGCGGTCTGACCGTCATCATCCCGGCCGCCACCGCTGACTTCGCCGACGTCATCTCCTCCGGCTACTCCTTTGCCGCCTTCTCGCTGGGCGGCGCCGTCGGCGGACTCGCCTACGGACGCAGAAAATGGACCGCGACCCTACGCGCCCGCTACTCGATCGCCACCGCTGCACTGGCGGTCGGTGCGATACTCCTGGCCGCGCTATCCGCCTCGCCCCTCACCATCCTGGCCGTCTTCTGCGTCGGCCTCCCCATGACGCCGATCTTCGTCATCGCCTACCTCCTCGTCGACGAACGCATCGACACCCCCCCCCGCCACGCAGAAGCCAACGCCTGGCTCGGATCTGGATACAACCTGGGATCCGCATCCGGCGCGGCACTGGGAGGGCAACTGCTCGCCCTCACCGGGCCCCGGCTCGTGGCCGTCACATTGGCAGCGGTCGCGGCCGTCGCGGCGGCCATCGCCCACCGTCTCCCGGACGCGCCTGGTCTGCCCACGGACTCCGCACCGGCACCAGAATCAGAACCTGGGAAGGCCATTGATGGCATAGCCCCGGCAAGCGGAGATCTTTAAGGACTCAGCCGAGAGCGATCGCCGGGGCGGACCTGACGGCGGGCGTCCGGACCGTGCCCGGCCATGGCGGTGCGTCGCCAGGGCCCTGTTTCGAACACGGGAGGGGGCAATAGGGCGGGGGCAAGCACGGTGCGACGGGTGGTGCTCGGCTGGGGTAGAGGGATCGGCGTGTGCAGCGGGCTGGTGAAGGAGCGTGTGATCGGCGCCGCTGGGAGTCTGGGCGGGGTTTGCCGGGCTGTGGACGAGGAGAACCCGAGGAATTGCCACATCGCGTCATCCCGGCGGAACACGGCACGCTGGGCCGACTGCTTGAGGGGGAAGGAGGCGAGTGCGAGCACGTTGGACTTGCCCCTGTTCACGCCGCCCCAGACGACGGGGTAACGCCCGCCGGTGGCTAGGTAGACCGACGCTGCGCGCGGGTGTGGAACTGCCGGTGATGAGGGGAGCCACTGACTCAGCCGCCGCGTCCTGAAATCGTGCTGCCACTGAGGTACTTGGGCGAAGGAGGCGGCCTCGGAGAACTCGGTCGGTTGGTCCAGGTAGTCGTGGAATCGGTAGGGCCGCCGCTTCCCGTTCTTGTGGGGAGGGCTCGGCGGCTTCGACGTCGTCCCGGCGCGTTGGCCCGCCCGGTGCGCGGCTTGCCTGCAGCGGTCACTGCAGTACCGGCGAGGGCGGCCCAGGCGCTTGCGGGGGAAGGGCGGTGCCGTGCAGCCGGGCCGCTCACAGCGGTGCACCGGCACTTCCTTGATGCCCTCCCACACAACGGGGGAGTGCCGCGGGCCGAAGCGGTCCGTCAGTTCCTGGCGGAGTAGATGGCCGTGCTCTGAGTCGCGCAGCTTCTCCAGCATCTTGGAGATCAAGTAGTGCATAGCGCCGGTGGTTACGCCCATCTGATGGGCCAGTTGTTCAGGAGGGGCCCCGTGGAGGAAGTCGAGGACGAGGCGTCGCTCGGATGCGTTGAGGACCTTTCGCAGGGCGCGGCCGAGGACATCCTCGCCCGCATGCCGTCCCACTGGGTCTCGGTCCGGACCGAATCCGCGATGCTTCACTGTGCCGTCCCCTCCCTGCCTGCCGTGTCCTCCAGCGGTGACGAGCCGCTGGATACGGCGTACTGCCCTGCGGGAACCCCTGCTCTCCGCCGCAGCCGCGCTGCGCCGGTGAGGCCAACCAGTGTCCTACCACTGGATTCCAGCATCTGCGGCAGATCTTCCGAGCGGCCCCGGCGCATCGCCTGCTCGGCGATGCGCCCATGGATCACCAGCGCCGCCAGGCCGGTCAGAGCCAGCAGGACTGGGGCTAGGACCACGGCCAGTACGAGAGTTGACACCGTGCACCTTCCTTCCTAGTTCGGAAACGCCGTTGGCCCCCGACACAGACGTGTCGGGGGCCAACGGCAACAAGAGGAACGAAAAAAGGCCCCGCCGTCAGGCAGGGCCGCTGGCACAGACACAGATCTGTCCGCACCAACGGCACCATAGCGGTTCCCACGCATCTCTGGGGCCCACGCTGTTCAGAGTTCGGTGTTCCCGCAGGTCAGGAGTGGGGCAGAAGAGAGGGCAAACCGATCGCAGTTTCGTGACACCCTCGAATCCGCGGGCGGTTCCCTGCCACCTGTGTCGCAGGAGCAGAAGCCGCGTCTGAACCCCTGATCTGTGATGTTGCGCGAGGGAGGGTGGTGCTTCGCTTCGTCCGGGGAGACGAACCCGAAGCCCTCCCGCTCACGGGCTGTACCAGCTATGGCCTTTGGTGAAGGCGCGCACGCTCCGTGTCGGCCAACACCCCTAGCTGTTCCCCCCCTCTTGGGTCAGGGGGTGCGTTGGTGGAGGGGTTGGGTGCGCAGGGTGGGGAGCCACTGGGTGGGGAGGGCGCCTTCGGCCCGGAAGAGGGTGGCGAGTTCAGGTACGGACAGGTTCGCGAGTCCGAGGGCCCGAGCAGCGGTCCAGGCCCGGATGATCTTGTCGAACAGGGTGAGGACGTCACCGGGGTGGACGAGGTAGACGTGTGGCTCGGCGAGGGCGCGGGCGCTGCGTTTGGGTGTGACGAGCAGGCAGACCGAGTCGCTGGGGGCGGGTGCGTTGCGCTCGGTGGCGGTGAAGCGCAGATGGGCGCCGGCTTGGCGGACGTTGTCCGCGCCGACTTGCCGCGTGGGGCTGGCTTCGCTTTTGGCTTCCCAGATCACCCATTGAGGTTGCGGTTCTCCGCGACCCTACGCATCCCCGGAACGAACGCCGGTGGCGTTCATTTCTGGGGCGACGGTAGGAAACCATCCCTGGGCCATCCAGTTTTCCCTGCGGCCGGGCGCTGCCGGGGCCGTGAGAGCTGACGACTCACTGCGGGCAGGCGGACCGTCATCTCGGATGGAGGTGTTGGTGGGCAAGTCAGGTTTCCCGGTCTCGAGTTCGTGGTGGTAGGACTGCGTCGAGGCGGATCCGTGCGGTGCTCGGCTCGGTAGGCTCTTCTTGGAATGATTGCGGGACTCGTCTCCTTACGGATCGTGCTGAGGAGGGCATCGTGCTGCCAGAGGCGTTGATGGTGGTGGCTTCTGCGGCCGGGACAGCGGTGGTGCAGGCGGCTGGGACTGACGCCTGGGTCGGGTTGCGTGCACGGGTGTCGCGGGTCTTCAGCCGGGGTGACGCAGCGGCTGCCCTGGTGGTTTTGGAGCGTTTGGATCGGACGGCCGCGGCGCTGGATGCTGGCGGTTTGGAGGAGATCACGCAGGTGCGTTCCCGTCTGGAAGCGTCCTGGCAGGCCCGGTTCGAGGATCTGCTGGAGACCTTGGACGAGACCGACCGCCTGGTGGTGGCCGAGCAGCTGCGTGAACTGGTGGTGCTGCCCCCCGAGGGCGCCGGCGGGGCCTGGGCCGGTGACGCCGGACTGGCGATCTCGGGGAACGTCGAGATCCGCGCCGAGGGCGGGAGCGTGGCCAGTGGCGTCGTCCATGGGGATATCAGCATGGGAGACCCTTCCCAGCCGGGCCCGGGAAGGGACTGACCGCGTCCGGCGCAGAACAGACCCCGATCATCAGCACGCAGTCCTCGCTCTACGCGCAGAGCGGTGGACTAGCCGTCGGCCACGCCAAGACGGTGACGCAGTACGCCGCCCCCCGGCCCTCTCTGCCCTGGCCCCGCTGGGTGGGCGTGGTTCCCCGGCAGGCGGACTGCTTCCAGTCCCGCGACGTCGCTGACGCTGTGAAGCGGGCGATGGCCGAAGCCGGGGCGGCGTCACCCTGCCAGGTCCTGTCGGGGGCGGGTGGGGTCGGCAAGACCCAGATTGCCGCCCATCTGGCCCGCAGGATCTGGGAATCACAGACGGTGGACCTTCTGCTCTGGGCCACCGCGAGCAGCAAAGACATGCTCGTGAGCACCTACGCCGAAGCCGCACTGGCCGTCGCCGACCCCGACGCTGCGCATCGCTTCGAGGGTGACGCTCCCGAGAAGGCAGCCGCCCATTTCCTGGCCTGGGCACAGAACACCGACCGGCGCTGGCTGATCGTGCTGGACGACGTCAGCGACCCGGCCAACCTGAGCGGCTTGGCCGGCCAGCTCGACCTGTGGCCCCCTTCGTGCCCGCAGGGACACACTGTCGTCACCACCCGCCGCCGGGATGCCGCCCTTCCAGGCCGCCGCATCGACGTGGGCGCGTTCACCCCGGACGAAGCACGCGCCTACCTGACCGACAAACTCGATGCCGCACACCGCCAGGACAACCCTGAGCACATCACCGGACTCGCCCGCGACCTCGGCCATCTGCCACTGGCCCTGGCCCAGGCCGTCACCTACCTCATCGACCTCCACCTGGACTGCGCCGACTACCGTCTCCGGCTGGCCGACCGCACCCGCACCCTGGGCGACCTGGTCCCCGAAGAGGGCGCGCTGCCCGACGCTCACCGCACGACCATCGCCGCCACCTGGTCCCTGTCCGTCGACCACGCCGACCGGCTGCGGCCCAAGGGGCTGGCCCGTCCCATGCTGCACCTGGCCAGCCTGCTAGACCCCAACGGCATCCCCGTAGCCGTCCTCACCAGCCCGGCGGCCCTGTCCTACCTCACCGAGCACCGCGCACGAGACGACAGCAGCGATCTCACCTCAAGCAGAACCCTCGTGGACCCGGAAGACGCGTTCGCCGCCCTGCGTTGCCTGCACCGGCTCAGCCTTGCGGACCACACTCCCGACGCCGCCCTCCCCGCGGTGCGTGTCCACAGCCTCATCCAACGGGCCACTCGCGAAGCCCTACCCCCTGACGCACGGGATCCCCTCGCAGTCGCCTGCGCGGACGCCCTCGTCGGCGCCTGGCCCGAAATCCAACGGGACGCTGCCCTCGCCCAGGTTCTGCGCGCCAACGCCGACACACTGATCGCCCAGGCCCACAGCGCACTGTGGAAGACCGACGCCCACCCCCTCCTCATCCAAACCGGAACCAGCCTCTCGGAGGCCGGACTCCTCGCCGCAGCGCTCACCTACTTCCGCGATCTGTCCACCGCAGCACAGCATCATCTCGGCCTCGACCACACGGACACCTTCACCATCCGCCGCTACCTCACCGACCTTCAAGCCATGTCTGGGGACATGAACGGCGCCCGGGCCACACTGTCCGAACTGCTCGACGCCCAACTGCGGGTGCGCGGTCCGGATGACCCGGGCACACTGGCCACTCGCAGTGAGCTTGCCCGTTGGCAGGCGCATGCAGGAGAACCGGCCGCTGCTGTCCAGGCCTTCGAGGTCCTGTTGACCCACTCAGCGCGGGTGCTCGGGCCTGATCACCCGCAGAGCTTGGTGATCCGTTTGAACATTGCGAACTTTACGGGGGAGGCGGGTGATGCGGCGGCTGCCCTTGCAGGGTGCGAGGAACTGCTGGCCGACACCGTGCGCATCTACGGTCCTCACCATCACCGGACTTTGGCCGTTCGCTTCCACCTCGCCATTTGGACAGGGGAGGCAGGGGACCCAGGGGGTGCCGTAACGGCCTTCGCAGAGCTGGTCGGCGACTATCTGCAGACATTCGGGCCGGATTACCCCTACACACTGGTCATGCGTCGCAACTTCGCAGTCTGGCAGCGAGAAGCAGGAGATCCGGCCGGCGCCGTTGCCACCCTTGAAGAGCTGCTGCCCGACCAACTGCGCGTTCTAGGACCCGACCACCCTTGGGTCCTCAACGCCCAGACGAAGCTGGCTCACTGGCAAGAAGAGGATCGGGACCCTCCTCATACTCCGGAACGTGGCCTTGAGAGGGAAGAGTTGGACGGCTCGTGATGCCTGTATACCTCTTCCGCACCGCCATTTCGATCAGCCAGCGCCGTCCGAAGTACGGCCTGGTTGGCGCTCAGGGGGGCCGGTATGCCCCCTACGGCGAAGTCACTGCGCCCCGGCGACTTGGTCTTCACCAAGGGCAGCGCCGCCCGGCCTGAACACGTCGCCATGGTGATCGGCGGGGGCCTGGTCGTGCCCGCTCCCCGGCCGGGCCGTGTCGTCGAGGTAGCCGAAGTGGCCACGCACGGCAACATCTTGGTTGTGCGCGCGTTGTCTAGCCCCTTCACCTCATGGTCGAGCCGCTCTGCTCCGGTGAGCAGAGCGGAGTGCCTCGCGGCGTCGCACTGCCCTTAGGGGTACGTCGCATCGGTCCGGATGTCACGGATCGGGGCTTGCATCCACTTCCTAGTAGACGCGGCGCACAGGGCGCTGCAAGGGTGTTGAGGAGGGATGGGGTGACTGAGACCGTCATCGGGTTGGTGGGCCTCGCATCTCTGGCACTGCTGCGATTGCTGTACCAGTGGGTGGGCGGGCGCATCCGTGTCCAACTGGTCCGGCTGCGCCAGCAGGGGACCAGCGAACGGGTCTGCTCCCTGCCGCCGGGCAGCGTGCTCACCGAACGCCGGGCCGACGAAGAACTACACATCCAGGTTGGCCCGGGCGAGGACGCCCGTGGTTGACCGTGATATCCACAGAGCTCGCACGGAGCTGAGTGCCAGCTCTTAATCTTCATGCGACACACCGAGGTCGTGGCGCATAGCGGTTCTCATAGTTCGGCGCATCTCCCAGACCTCGTACTGGGCCTGGGCCGCGGTCTCCATCGTTTCGCCTGGTTCGGGGGCACCGCGTTCGAGGCGCTTGACCTGGCCGTAGACCTTGTTCAGGGCTTGGTTGACGACACTCGCTCGCCTGAGTACTTCTTCGGGGGCGATCATCTGTGCTTCGGAGTATCGATCGCGCTGCGCGTTCTTCGTCTCATCGAGTGCGTCGCTGTCGGCCTCCTCCACGCTGGGTTCCCTCTTGACGTGCAGGTGGCGGTTGAGAGCGGTGGTGAACTGCCGAGTATCCCGGTTGAGTTCCACATAGCAGGTGCGTCGCAGCGAACGGTTCTCGCGGACCTCCTCATGGTCTCGAACGAGTTCTATCTCCAGGCGCTTCGCTCGTTCGGAGCCGCGCTGGGTGAGCGCCCCTCCCAGGGTTCCGGCGACGCCTGCGACAGCGATGATCACTGAGCTGAGATCCATCGACGTACCCCGTGAATTTCTTCGGGCTTCGTGCCCGCTGCACATGGCCCAGGCCGTCAAGTTTGCCGCTCCTCGGTGCGCCGGGGTTGGTGCCCTTCTTGTGGTGGGCGGGGCGGCTGTATGCCTCGCCGGTGGCAGGGCTCTGCCCACGTCATGACGGATGGCCGGGCGGCGGTTCTTCGAACCCGGCGGCCGACCAGGTCCGGGGCGAGACGGTTTCGGTGCACTGGCCGGGGAGCCGGTCTTCGTGCACAGGTTCCTGAACTCCCTGCGAACCCGGGTGGGCGTGAGCCTGTTCGGCGGGGCTGGTTTCTCCCAGGGGCGCCGGAGATCGGTGGCCAGCGGCCGCGCGAGCCGGAGCCGGGCCCTGATCACCCGGGCCACGCAAACCATGATGACCCGCCGCTTGCCCCGACCGACCTGTTCGGTTCACCGAACCCTCAGCACCGTAGCCTCTTCCGAATCCACGCCACCCCGGTTTCATCCTGCAACGACGTAAGCCCTGTCTCCTGCTCCAGCTCTTTGCAGGCTGAGCCCGCCCGGATGTACCCACACCGCCCGCGCGACCTTGCCCGCCACTAATCGCGAGCGGATTCGGCTCCAACGGAGGTTCGTGCGGCCGCAAGAGCAGCGACGCGATCTCCGAGGTTGGGAATCAGGTCAATTACTCCGAGGTCTTCGCGTAGGGCATCTCGCAGGAGCAAAACCGCCTCTGACACCGGCCCACGAAGCCAATTCAGTGCCGGATCGGCGGAACGACGAGGATCATCGACAAGCGCAAGATGCCGAACGAGCGCGTATCCGTGTCCCAGGCAACGATTAGCCTCTTCGATCACCTGGAGAGGGCGCTGTGGCAGCACCATCTGAGCCTGGGCGTATTGCTGCCGGTATGCCTCCCGAGCCGCATCGATGCTCGCCAGTACCTGCTGGTCTACCAACTCACCGCGCTGGAACAACAACGCCACGTCGCGTTCCAGCGACCGATAGATGCGAGCCGTGCTGTTCAACGCCGCATACAAGTCACGTTTCTCCTTGCGTTCCTGGTCACAGCGCTCTTCCTCGCGTATGCGCCGATCCCTCTCGGCTTGCTCCTTGGCATCCTGTCGGTGCGCTTGCTGACTCAGCCATGGGGCGCCCATCGTGCCTGCGACACCGACAATTGCCACTACCAGAGCTGTCACGCTGGCATCCACCATCGAGCCCCCCGAGTCCTTACACCTGACATTTTGAGGATGGGCATGGTGATGGATCCGGCGCAACCGACGACCCCCGACGTACGGCCGAACTGCGTGGGCGACCCGCCCACTGCAACCGTGACACGGAGCCCAGTCCGCTGGAACGCAGAGACGAAGAACGGCTCGTCAACGCCATGAACGGAAAAGAGATCGTCTACACCAAAGACACTCTGAACGCCGACGGGAACTTGAACATCAGTCTCGGCGACTCGTACAGATCGGCTATCGCCGCGCCCGTGTACGCCGGAAACGAACCCCAAGGGATCCTGCTGATCGACGCGCCGGAGGCCAAGCAGTTGACGAAGAAGCATGTGCGCGAGTCCTACATTCGCGCCATCACGCATCTTCTGGGCACCGCGCATGCGATGGGGGAAAGCGAGAACGGAAGGGGTGTGCCCCGACAGCCGGGCCGCGGACAGAACGGTAAGGCTACCCCAACTCCGGGTAAGGAGTAGTGAGATGCACGAACTGGCCCGACACCAAGCAGACAGATCTAGCGTGCTGAGTGGCCGGCACATTGTTCCGGGGGGATGGCATGCCTGAACACGAAACAGAGATCATCGAGTCAGGGCGAGCTTGGATGGCTGGCAAGGTGCCCAGCGACGAGTACTTCTCCAAAGTGGTGGCGTCCACGGCTGTCACCCCGGGCGGTGGCATACTGACCGCGCTGCGCACCCTGGCCTCAACGCTCGCGAACTGGTTGCGGAAAGACCCATAGCAACCGGCCCGGGCAGAGCGATGGTGCAGCGCGCGGGTGCGGTTCGCTCGAGAGCGGACCGCCATAGGGCCTCACGGTTGTCGGCCCGGCACCGCACCGGGCGACGGGACGCCACTGCCCCGATGCCCGTCGGCGTGGAGGCCCTTTGGCCATGCAGCGGCCGGAATGCGCTGCGTCCCGCCTGGCGTCGGGCTGGGACCGGCCGCGCGTCCGGCGCGGCTCGCTGTAGAGGTGCCCCCGGCCGGGCTGTGCTTTCTCCTCAGCTTCCTCGGCTGTGCCGTGGCGGCCGCCCTCTACGGGGAGGCTGGGAGAGGTTGGCGCTGTCCAGACACAGGGTTACGCGGCGCTGGACCCAGCTGGGGCCGTGAGGACTGCGCAGCACCTCGAGCGTCATTGCCCCGCCACGAGACGCGCAGTAGGAAGCGGCTGATCTCGTTCTTCTGCCTCGTTGGAGGGCATGGCGCTCACGGGACCCTCCATTCGCAGAACTTGGCCACGAGGACTGGAACCGCACGCGACTGCATCCTTTGGGTTACTGCGTTTTCGTCCCTGTGGAGGACGATCTTGCGGCACCGCCGCGAAAGAGTTGGCCCGTGCGAACCACCATCGGATACACCGCCGAAAGCATCGGCTACGTCGTAGGAGCCCAGGGGCTTGTCAGCTTCGCTTCGCAGACCCTCTTCGGCACGGAGTGGGGCTGGCTGCACAATGTGGTCGACCTTCCGTCCACCGCTTACCTCGGCATCGTCGCCGTGGGGCTGGCGCTCATCGTCGGCGGGGTGAAGACGCGCAAGACGCCCCAGAGCCAGAAGGTCGCCTGACCGGCGGGCCTTTCAGCCCGCGACCAGCGAAACGGCCGCCCCGGCGCCACATCCTCGAACCCGGCCGTCACACATCCACCTGCCTGATTGGCTGCGAGGACGCACTCATCCTGGAGAGGGACCGTGTCGTCAGCGTCCTCCGACGCTGACGACTAGCAGTCGAGCGTCTGCGGCAGCGCGCACCTGGGCGAAGGCGTAGACGATTCATGGTTGGCGAATCGGCGCCTCACGGGTGCCACACGGGCGATTGCCGACCCGGATGTCAGAGTTTCGGGCTCCCCCGGCACCTATCTGTGTCGGCGGGAGCGTCCCGCCGGCAAGAAGGGTGGGGTGCATCGTGTGGGACAGCACCGCTGTCGGTCCCCTCGTGACCGCGTTGATATGCACAGCCGGATACTCGATCCGGTTGCTGCTGGCCCGGCTGGATTTGCGTAGCGTGCCGAAGAAGGCCCGGATCGTGGAGGAAGGGCGCGTCGGCCGTATCGAAGCGCTCGGTGAAGGTGGTTTCCTCCTTGAGCACGAAACGGCGGGGGAGCACGTGATCGTGTGCCGGCAAGGCAAGAGGGGAGGGCGGCAGAGTGGACCGCATGGGGCAAGCTGCTGAGTCGCAGAAGCAGGCTGCGAAATGGGCCGAGGTCGGCAACTCCTACGAGCAGGACAAGCCGTACATCATCCGCTTCCTGCTGCGCCAGGGAGCGACCTTCGAGGAAGCGCAGGATGCCTCGCATACGGCTTTCTTAGAGTTCTACCGGTCGTCCGCGCCTGTGGCGCGACCCCGGGCGTGGCTGCGCACTGTGGCACTGCGCGCGTTCTACCGCCAGGCCGTAGAGCCTTGCGAGAGGCTGGAGCAGGACATGGAGGAGCAGTGGAGCGCTTCCTTGGTCGACTGGCATACGCCGCTCGAGGCCGTGGAACTGACCGAGCAGCAACGCCAGGTCTTCTCTGCCCTGGTCCAACTCCCGTTCAAGCAGCGCAGCGTGATGGCCTGGCACCTTGACGGCTTCTGCACGGCGGAGATCGCTGATGAGATGAACATGGCCCAGCCAGCCGTGCTGCAGAACCTCTCCCGGGCGCGCCGCACGCTGAAGGAGCAACTCGGAATCACCAGTCGGGAGGATGCGCGATGAGCCTGCACCATCGTGCTCCGGGAGACGAGGAACTCAACGCTCTCCTCGGCGACATGGACGAAGCCCTGCTGGCCGCAGTCGAACGCCGGCACGCGACCGTTCCCCGATCTGCCGACTCTGCGGATGGCGAACTGGACGGCTTACTGGCCGCAACGGACGACGCCGTCTTGGGAGCGGTGAACAACCGCACTGCCCGGTATGAGCCAAGGGGCGGCAGCGGGCCGGACAATGCTACTGAAGGTGGCGCTGACGCTGATGCTCGGCAGACGCCGTTCTTCTCGGGTGGTCAGAGCGTCACCGGCACGGTGAAGTGGTACAACGCGGAGAAGGGGTACGGCTTCATCGAGGTGGACGGAGGCCCCGACGTCTTTGTGCACTACAGTGCGATTCAGATGGACGGCTACCGAACCCTTGAAGAGGGGCAGCGGGTCCAGTTCGAGATCTCACAAGGGCAGAAGGGGCCGCAAGCAGCTGAGGTTCGGCATCTGACGTCGTGACCGCGGAGTGAGGGCCCGGTTGGGTGAGCAGCCAGTTGTCGACGGGTACAGGCTTGCCCGTACGCCTCTGAGGTCTTTGGTGTGATGCGGGAAGTGCACTGCTGACCTGCAGTCCCTGAGCTTGAGTTTGGACCTCTGCCTGGTTCGCCGCCGCACGGCTCCCTGCACCACAAGGCCCGCGGGCATGGTCACGGCTGGGCCCTGCGGTGTCAGTGGCGGCTGCCAGGATGAGGCTTATGACGATCAAGGACGTAGCCCGGCATGACGTGAGTGAGCAGCGGATCGAAGAGGCGCTGGAAGACATCTGGGGCCGGGCCTTCAGCCGCTGGCACACGATGCAATACGACTGCTACTCCGATGAGGAGTTGCAGGCCATGCGCGACGAGCTCCTCGACCACATAGCGGCCCGCACGGTGGCGGACCCCGAGCCCGGCACCGCCCCGTCACACATCGTCCTGCGCACCGCGGCCCAGTGCGCCCTGGGGCTTGTGGACCTCGGCTGTTATCCCAAGGGCGACCACGAGATCTCCTTCGCCCTCATTGACCGGAAACTCAGCAGCGAAGACACGGACTTCGGGGCCGTTGTAGAGCAGGTGGCCACTGCGAGGACCTGGCTGGACGCATTCACGTTGGCTGTGAGCAGCGGCATGATCTGGGAACGGGACTTGGCCATCGGGCTGCTGCTGCGCGGCGACATCGCGCCTGACATCCGCATTGGTGTGCCGCACTCGAAACTGGAATCGAAGTCGGACCCAGGCGAGCTGGCGGAGATGGACGCCTTGTGCGGCTACCTCACCCAGGCTGAAGGGCATCTTCCCCGCCACTGGCCGTCGGTAACGCTGTGCAGGCCGACTGCTGGCGAGCGCGCCGATGCACAGCGGCAGCTGAATGTGCTCGATACGCTGACGCCGGATCAGCAACTGCTGCGCGTGCTCGTGGAGGATGACCAGTCGGCGTTCGAACAAGCCCTGGCGCGTCGTCTTGTCCAGCATCGGGAGAGCACACCCCCCGACGCTGCGCCCCGAAGCCTGCTACCGCACAAGACCATCGCCCTGGCCGCGCTGGCAGTCCAGGTACACGACTGGGTCCTGCGCATCCAATCCGCCTACCTTCCCCAGACCTTGCTGAGTGCCCCGGAAGGAGCGCCGTCAGTGACACCCCATCTCTGAGAACCGATCCCTGAACCTCAAAGCTCGGTCAGGCTTTCGCCCGGGCAGAGCGTCGGCCGCGGCCCGCGCGATGTCGGGGTCCGCCAGGATCGCGGAGGTCACATCGTCCGCAGTTGGCTTCGCCAACCGGCCGGGCACGGGGCGGCACACGCGGCGGCGACGAACGCCGCGGCGGTCGGACGGCTGCGCCACGTCGTACCGGCGAGGGGGGCGAGGGCCCAGCAGCGCATGGGCATCATCGCCGACGGGCAGCACCTCGACCCCCCTGCCCCAGACGGCGCTGGCGTAGCAGCAGGCCCCGATCGTCGAGCGTCCCTGGGACGCCTACATCGGCGGCTGCCTTGGCATGGTCGCCCTGGTGATAGTCACCGTGATCGTCATGGCCCTGCTCTTCGGAGTTGTGATCCTGGCCGCCGGTCGTCTACCAGCGCGAACGCAACTGATCGCGCGGATGGCCTTTTCCGCGGGTCCGTTCGTAACAGAGCGCGACAACACTCCGGACAGGCTGCCTCTTCAGCGCTATGCTCCCGCCCTCGCACCACTCAGGGGGCTTTGCCCATGCGTATCCGGACCCTCGCCGCGGTTCTCGCGGCCTTCACGCTACCTTTGACCGCTTGTGGCGGCAGCTCTGATCCTAAGGAACCCGAACCGGCGGACAAACCGGCCGCCTCGCAGGGCGTCGACTGCGAGGACGAGAACCTCAGCCAGGAAGAGTGGATCGACAACTGCCAGCCCGACCCGCCGGACACCGACCTCAAACTCGGCGAGTCCTACACGTGGACGGACGGCGTCAAGACCACCGTCACGAAGATCGAGCGCATCACCGGTCCCTACCAGCAGGGCGACACCAAACCCTCGGCCAAGGAGACCCTGTTCCGCGTGCACATCGCCTTCAGTAACGGCGCCGACATCCCGGTGAAGCTCGACGAGTTCAGCACGGTCATCGACGGCGCCATCAACGGAGGCGAGGCCGCGATGGGCACGTATCAGGCCGGCGAGGAGCCGATCGCCGGACGGCTCGCACCGGGGGCTAAGGCGACCAAGACAGACGAGAACATCATCGAGAAGCGTTACGGCGACAAGGTCGTGGTCACCATCCAGCGAGGCATGGAGGTCGACGAGCCCAGCGGGTACCCGGAGTTCACGGGGGCGATCAGTTGACCGAGATGGCCATGCGCCGCTGAGTAAGCTTGTTCCTTATCCTCGGCGGTCACGTTCGGTGAGGGTTGCGGGGCGTTTGAGGGTCTTGCCGACGTCGTAGCGGGTGGCGGGGTGCCGGTTTCTGGTGCCGGATGGTCGTCCGGGGCCCGGGCGGCTGGGTTTCGGTGCGCGGGCCGGACACGCGAGGTGCGGACGGATGTGCCGGAACCCGCGCCGGACGCGCGTCGGTGTCAGCGTCCCGCCGGGACGCGTGGTCTTCTCCCAGGGTTTGCGCCGGTCGACCGCGAGCGGTGCGGCGAGGCGGAGTTGGGTGTGCGCGGCGATGACGAGCCAGGTCCAGCGGTCCGCCGCCTGCGGGTCCCGAAGCCGAGGCCGTGTCCAGCCGAGGGACTGCTTGAACAAGCGGAATGTGTGCTCCAGGTCGAATCTGCGCAGGTAGCAAGACCAGACGAAGTCGACGTCGTCCGGGGTGGCGCCGGCGGTCGAGGACCAGAGCCAGACCGGTGGCGCGTCCCGGTCGCCGGGCAGGTGATCGACGTTGAGCCGGATCAACGTGCCCTCGATGACGGGGAGTTCGCTGTCGTGGTCGATCCACGCGGATCGCTGCTGCAGCTTGGGGTGCAGTCGGTCCCAAGCGCGGGCCTCGGCCTTGCCGTAGCGGGCTGTGTCGTTCACCGTGACCACGGACGGCTCGGTCCAGGAGGCGGGCCTGGCCAGGCTGAACTCCTTGCCGTGCCGGGGCGGCCGCCCGCCCTGGGGATAGCACTGGGCGTACTCCTTGAGCGAGGGCGCAGGCCATCGCAGGACGCGGTCCGAACGCAGCCGCCCGACCAGTTCGACCGGCAGATCCCGCAGGACCCAGGCCAGGCGCATCACGTCGTAGCCCGCGTCCATCACGATCAGGACGTTCTGGTCGCCGCACTGCCACTGATCGGCTGCGACCAGACGCTCGACCACGGCCCGCAGCTGGCCGGCGGTGATGGCCGCGGCATCGTCCGTGGGCCCCAGCCGGACCGCGTCCAGGACCTGCGTCCACGAAGTGCGGTCCGGGGTGAGCACGGCAACGAACGAGTACGGCCAGCCTGGCACCACGTGGTCCGAGGAGCGGCCGTTGCGGCCGTGGACCAGGCAGAACAACCGCTCCGGTGAGCAGGCGGCGTCCGACCTCAGCCACGGCGAGACGTCCACCGTGAGCACGATCCACCCGTCGAACCGCGGAAGCGGCAGCGATATCAGCAGGTCACGCAGGGCGACGGTGTCGAACCGGCCATGGTTCAAGGCGCCGTACAGCGAGCCGTAACCGCGCTGGTGCTCAGCCAGCAGCGACAACTCCACCGGCGTCCGCGTCGGGCTGTCCGCACACAACAGCGCGTCGGTCAGCTCGAAGAACGCATCCGCCCGCGCAGACAGGCACCCGTAGAAGGCCGTCCGAAAGCGTGACAGTTCCGCGAGCGCCTCCCGCCCGTCGATCTGCGGCAACACACTCACGCCCCGGCCTTCCTGCTGAACTCCCGTACGCACTAGCGGAGTTCAGAATCGCGAGGAAGGCGGCCCCGCACCCTGCAATCACTCCAAAGAGTGATGATCCGGCCGGGGCGGGGTTAAGGAACAAGCTCAGAAGCTGTGTCACATCCCTTTGCGCTGGTCAGAGAGGTTGGACCGTTTCCCGGGTAGCAGGGTTCTGTCAGGTCAAGGGCCGACAGAGCTTCCGGGCCCCGCACGGGCATCGGCCCGCCCGGGAGCGCAAAGACCCGCGGTATCAATTGTCGGGCCCACGAGTTCACGATCATGAGGTCCTCACCCCCTTAACTCTTGCCCGGCCTCAAGGACGGGTCCGCAGTACGAGCAAGGGGGGATCCTGATGGACCCGGCCACGGCCGTCATCGTCTCGACCGTCATCGTCAAGGTCTGCACGCTGCTGGCACTCGGGATCCGCCTGCGCTGGCGGGCACGCCGTGAACAGCAGCGGCAGCGATACCTTCTCCACGTCACCGAGAAGGTGGTCCCGGGCGGCCACGTGGAGATCGATGACCGGGACAGCGACGGGCATCGTCTGCACGTGAAGATCACCCGCACTCCGGTTTCAGGGGAGGACCAGGCAGCGTGAGCACCCATGAGCCGGCGGACGGCGCCGACCGCTCTGCGGCCGTGCCCTCACCCCCGGGACCGCCCGGTCAACGCCACTGTGCCCGGCAGCAGACGGATGACGAGTTCTCCGCCTTCTACCGCGGGAACATCCGGCCCCTGACGGGCTTCCTGATTAACCACGGCGCCGTCGTTCACGTGGCCGCAGACATCGCCCAGGAGATCATGACTGATGCCTACCGGAACTGGGACCGCATCACCCACCCGAAGGCCTGGGTTCACAAGGCCGCCTCACGTGCGCTCGTGCGCAAAGTCGCTTCTGTTGAAGAACCCGTCGGCGACGTAGCCGAACCCACCTCCCTGGTGCCCCGCCCTGACGCCATCGCGGAATGGGAGGCTCAGCACGACGCGCTGCCCCTGCTACGCAGTCTGCCGATGAAGCAGAGCCAGGTCATGGCCTGGACACTGGCAGGCTTCACCCCCACGGACATCGCCGACCACCTCGGCCTGCCGGCCGAGAACGTACGCGCCAACCTGAAAAAGGCCCGCCGCACCGCAGCCGCCTACCTCAAGGCACGGGAGGGGGAACAGTGACCCGCCACTTCGAACACGACGACCACGACCAAGCCTCACATCACTGGCTCACCCAGCATCAGCACGCCTTGACCCACGCCCTCGACGATCTCCTTGACACCGAAGCGGGCCTGCGCGAAATCCTCCTCAACTCCCACCACGACACTGCCACAGACAACCTCGACACCGTCCTCGACACCGAAGCAGGCCTTGCCGCCATCCTCCCCACCCCCCCAACCCCGCCGGCTGACACACACGACACGCTGCCCCACCACACCGGCACAACGGAATTCCTCCGCGCGCTCAACCCCGCAGGCCGAATGGCCCTGCGCAACAATCCCCACGTCAAAGCAGCCAGCCAAGCCCTTGCCCGCACCCTCGACTCCATCCGCAACATCAACCGCGCCCGCCCCCTCGGCCTCGGCCTCGGCCTCGACCGCGCCCGCGACCTTGCCCGCGACCTCGCCCGCGACCTCGCCCGCGACCTCGACCACGATCTCGATCTCGCCCGCGCCCTCGATCTCGCCCTAGACCTCGATCTCGCCCTAGACCTCGACCTCGACCTCGACCACGCCCGCGACCTCACCTACGGCCTCACCCGCCTCGTCGACGCCCTAGACCTCGACCGCGCCCTCGACCTCGCCCGCGACCTCGCCCTAGACCTCGACCGCGCCCTAGACCGCGCCCTCGACCTCGATCTCGCCCTCGCCCTCGACCTCGACCTCGCCCTAGGCCGCGCCCGCGACCGCGCCCGCGACCTCACCCGCGCCCTCGAAATCGACCGCGCCCGCGGCCTCGACCTCATCGTCGCAGTTCGTACCGCCGAGGTAGGTCGGGCCATCGGCCTGGCACTCCGCCGGGAGCCCCTCGTGCTCGACAAGGATTCGCTGCACGCGCTCCTGGACGATTTCACCGCCACCGACCTGAGCAACGCTGACCTGACCGGCATTGACCTCAGCGGTGTCCGCTGGTCCGAACACACCACGCAGTGGCCGCCGGCTATCAACGTCGAAGACCTCAAGGCCCGATCGGACGAAACCCGGCCCGGCAGTGGTACCTGGATCGTCCGGTCCGGCACCGCGACCATCAGGGAACTCGCCTAACGGTGAGACGTACTGGAAGCGGGCGGCACCCCGGGGCAGGGACTTCACAGATGGCTTGAGCCCCGTTGGCGTGGCCGTCGTTCCAGGCCGGGTATCCCGTTCACCGAGACGTCGTCACGACGTTCTCCCGAACGGTACTGCCAGCGCCCCACCCAGCCTGATCGCTTTGACCTGTGCAAAGAGGATGTGACACAGCTTCTCA